>DAIOWK010000070.1:0-13373 GCA_036758525.1 Myxococcota bacterium | reverse complement strand
GCACGCAACGACAGGACCGGTGACCCACGAACACGAGGCGGCCCATCCGCCGACCAGCATGGGCCTTCCGCATATCAAGCTCGGGTTCTGGACCTTCCTCGGCTCGGATTGCCTCTTCTTCGGATCGCTCATCGCGACCTACATGGCCTACCGAGGCCACAGTCTGACGGGTCCTTTCTCGCACACGTCGTGGACCGCACCGGATGGTCACGTCGTGCCGCACATCTTGAACGTGCCGGTCACGTCGATCAGCGCGTTCGTGCTGCTCGTGAGTTCGTTCGCCATGGTGATGGCGCTCAACGGTTTCCAGACCAACAATCGCGGCCGGGCGCGTCTTTGGCTTTTCCTCACGGCGATCTTTGGCCTCACCTTCCTGGGTTTTCAGTCCTATGAGTTCACCGAGTTCTATCTGAACGGGCTCTCTCTCCAGCAGAACCTCTTTGGCTCCTGCTTCTTTGTGCTGACGGGCTTCCACGGCACCCACGTCGCATTCGGCGTGCTTTGGCTGCTAACGCTTTTCGTCGCGGATTTGCGCAAGCCGATCCCGCCCTCCAAGGCCGTCAACGTCGAAACCTGCGGCCTCTACTGGCACTTCGTCGACATCGTCTGGATCGTGATCTTCGCCTTCGTCTACCTGATCCCGGTGACGGAGAAGGGAGGCTTCTAGCCATGGAAGCGCACGCCCACGCGCAACCCCATGCAGTCCGGAACTATATTCTGGTGCTCTGCATCCTCGGTGTTCTGACCTTCCTTGAGGTCATGACGTATTTCATCCCATGGTTCCAGGTGGAGCACCGGCGGGTGCTATTCCTCGCAATCTCGGTAATGGGAACCATCAAGTTCGCCCTCGTCGTCGCGTTCTACATGCATCTGCGCCACGACGCGGTCTTCTATCGGGAGGTGTTCATCATTCCTCTCGTGTTGGCGGTGATCATTACGCTGATCGTGACCATGCTGACCTCGATCCGACTCATTCCCTACCAGCACATCTAGGTCCGACGCCGTTGCGACCCCCCACCAAGGCTCTCGGCGCGGCACTCGCACTGCTCGTGCTGTGCGGAGTGTGGCCCGAGCTCGCGCGCTCCCACGAAGGCACGGTGGGGGAAGCGATCGTGCTGCCGGGGAGCGAGGCGAGGACGCCTGAGGAGCGGAGCCTGGCTGCGCAGCAGGCGGCCGTCATCCTCGCCGCCCGGCCTGCGGACCACCAGAGGGCCATCGCCGAGGCATGGGCGAACCCGCAGTTCGCCTTTTCCGACCTCGATCTGCACCCGAGCGTGGTGATCGGTACCGCGCTCTTCGCACTCGTTTACGCCCTTGGGGTCGGCCCGTTGCGGCGGCGCTACGCCCTGGGCCCCCCGGCCACGAACGCACAGCTTGCATGGTTTGGTGCGAGCTGCGTCCTCCTCCTGGTGGCGCTGAATGGTCCGCTCCACCACCTCTCCGACTACTATCTCCTCTCCGCACACATGTTCCAGCACATCCTGCTGGCCCTGATTTATCCGCCGATGCTCCTTGCAGGCATCCCCGGCTGGCTGCTTTCACCACTCCTGCGGGTTCCCTGGCTGTTGCGTCTGGGGCGCATCCTCACCACCCCGCTCGTCGCGTACTTGCTTTTCACCGCCATCCTGATCGGCTGGCACCTCCCTCCCGCCTATGAGCTGGCGCTCCGAAACCACAACTGGCACATCGCTCAACACCTAATGTTCCTTGTGTCGGCGGTGATCCTCTGGTGGCCGATCGTCGGTCCCGCGAGCGAGCTACCGCGGCTCTCCTACCTGTGGCAGATCGGATACCTCTTCGTGTTGCAGATTCCGATGTTCTCGCTGGGAGCGATGATCGCCCTCGCGGAGCATCCGCTCTATCCGTTCTACAGCGTGGCGCCGCGCGTGGTGCCGGGGCTCAGCTTTCTCACGGATCAAGAATATGCGGGGCTCCTCATGTGGCTGCCCGGACATCTCATCCTGTGGCTGCCGATGGGCATCCTCTTCTTCCGCTGGTTCGCCTCCGAGCGTGACGACGCGACGGGACTCGATCCTGCGCCGCGGGGAGCCCGGTGAGCGGACCCGCGCTCGACCGCATGAAGGGCTACGTCGCACTCACGAAGCCGCGCATCCTCTTGCTCGTGATCTTCACCGGGCTTCCGGTTATGGGGATGGCCACCGGAACCTGGCCGGCGCCTCTTCTGGTCGTGGCGACGCTGCTCGGAACCGCCCTGGCCGCGGCCGCCGCAAATACGCTCAACTGCTACATCGAGCGCGACCTCGATGCGGTGATGGTCCGAACGCGGACGCGCCCGCTCCCTGCCCGTGTGCTTCAGCCGCGCGAGGCGCTCCTCTTCGGGCTCGCGCTGGCTGGGCTCGCCATCGGGATCTTGCTCGTCACAGGCGGCCTCCTCGCTGCTGCGCTCGGCATTGCCAGCATCCTCTTCTACGTCTTCGTGTACACGGTATGGCTGAAGCCGCGCTCGCCACTCAACGCCGTGATTGGCGGCGCTGCGGGCGCAGTCGCGCCGCTCATCGCCGATGCTGCGGTCCACGGACACGTCTCGGCGGGGGGCTGGATCCTGTTCGCGATCATCCTCCTGTGGCAACCGCCCCACGTGTGGGCGATCGCGCTCTTCCGCAAGGACGACTACCTGAAGGCGGGCATCCCCATGATGCCCAACGTGGTCGGCGAGCAGCCGACACGCTGGCGGATGCTCTGGTACACACTCGCGCTCGTGCCAGTGACCCTGGCGCCGCTGCCCCTCGGCTTGCTCGGTTTTCCCTACGGTGTGGCGGCGGCGGGGCTCGATGCCTGGTTCGTCTGGCATAGCGTGCGCGTGCTGCGGGAGCGTACGGACAGCGCCGCGCGCCGCATGTTCCACGTCAGCTTGGTCTATCTCTTTGCGCTCTTCCTGGCGATGCTCGTCGACCTCGCCGTGCGCTAAGAGCCGCGCTCGCGGGACCGGATTCGGGCCCGCTTAGTCGTCCCAGATCTTGCTTAGCCCGCGGGCTGCACCGGGATGGGTGCGCCAGAAATACGCAGACATCGCGAGCGCCGCGAGCAGGTTCGCCACGGCCACGGACGAAGCGCCGAGCGCTCCGATCACGCCTGGGGCGAGCGCCATGGTGAAGGCAAAGAACGCAGCCTCGAAGCAGACGAACAAGAGAATCAGCAGGACCGCGAGCGGAGGATTCGACTCGAACTGCGCCACCATGAAGGAAAAGACCATGCCCGCGGCCACGAACATCGCCATATGGACTCCGGTGTAGGCGAAGACCATGGGAACGTTCACCTCGGCCACCTTGTCCACGCTGGAACCAAGAAAAAGAGCGCTTCCGAGGAGAGAAGGCGTCCAGAGCGGCCTGCCCTGGATGCTGTCGATCAAGAGGTAGAAAAGCGCGACCGTGAGGCCCCCGATCACTCCGGAGAAGACGCCGTCGATTGCGATCGAGCTCGATCGCTCGCTGAGCTCAGCGGGTGCGGGAGCGTGGGAGCTGGCGCCCATGAAGTCCTCCGTCATGAGGGGGGTCGGACCTGCATCCCCACCTTCCTCCCCAGCGAATCTCTCGTCAACTCCTGTTTTATCGGGCTTCTCGCTCCATCCTGTCGGACTTGGCTAGACTCGGATTCTTTCCTGCGCTTGCGAGGCGTCTGTGCCGCGCTTTCGCCCCGGACTCGTGCCGTCCCTCGCCACCGCCTTCGCGGTGGGGGTGCTGTGCAGTCTCGGAGCATGGCAGGTGCGACGCCTGCACTGGCGGGAAGCGGATCTCGCGGCAAAGAACGCGCAGATCGACCGGGAACCCCTCGCCCTGGCCGACGCTCTCGCCGATCCGGGCGCGCACGCGTATCGCCGCGTCGTCGCCCAGGGGACCTACGATCGCGCCCAGTCCATCGTCGTAACCCCCGTGAGCCGTGGCCTTGAAGAAGGCGCACGCATCTTGACTCCCCTCCTTGTTCCCGGTCCTGACCGCGCAGAGCTCGCAGTGCTCGTGGATCGTGGCTGGGTCCCGGCGTCTCAGCTCGATGGCTTCCTCGCCGGGGACCTCGAAAAGGGACCGCTCCCCGTAGAGGTGACCGGGTTGGCCTTTGTGCTTGAGGTGGGCGACGCTGTACAGGGGACGCGCGACCCCGCCTCACGGCGCGTGCGTTGGGTTCACTTCGATCCCTCAAGGCAGGCTCAGGTCGCAGCTCTCCAAGCACAGGTGCCCTACCGGCTCGCTCCCCTGCTCCTCCAGGCGCAGGCTGATGGTACGACCCAACTTCCCGTCGGTGGCTTCGAGCGACCGCGCAGTCCAGTGGACCATCGGAGCTACGCGATTACCTGGTTCGGTATGGCCGCTGTGGCCCTTGGCACCTGGGTGGGGCTTGGGGTGAAGCAAGGGCGGGACCGCGCTGCCCAGCTGCGTATCGTACGCCCGCCTGGACGAATCGCGTAGCGGGTCTCCCGCCCCCCGGATCCTCCGCGCAGGCCCAGTCCTAGCCCGGGCGATGTCTCTATTTCATAGGGCCACCCTTCGGAGCCGAAGCGCGTTGCCGATCACCGAGACGGAGGAGAGGCTCATCGCCGCGGCCGCAAGCATCGGCGAGAGCAGGAGCCCAAAGGCTGGATAGAGCGCACCCGCGGCGATTGGCACGCCGAGCGCGTTGTAGACGAACGCGAAGAACAGGTTCTGCCGGATATTGGCCATGGTGGCGCGTGAAAGAGATCTGGCCCGGGCGATCCCGCGCAGATCGCCCCGTACGAGTGTCACGTCGGCGCTCTCCATGGCGACGTCGGTACCCGTTCCCATGGCGATTCCGACATGAGCCTGAGCCAGTGCAGGCGCGTCATTCACTCCGTCGCCAGCCATCGCGACCATGTGGCCCTCGCCTTGAAGGCGCTTCACGATTTCGGCCTTCTGTTCCGGCAGCACTTCGGCCACGAGGTCGTCGAGACCGAGGGCGGACGCCACGGCTTCGGCGCTCGCGCGCGCATCGCCCGTCAGCATCATGATGCGGAGCCCGTCGCGCTTCAGCTGCGCAATCGCCTCCGGCGTCGTTTCCTTCACGGGATCGGCCACGCCGAGCAGTCCCGCCGCACGGCCGTCGACGGCGACGAACATCACGGTCTGTCCCCTTCGCCGCAGGGCTTCGGCGGGCGCGGCGAGTCGGCCTTCGTCGATTCCGAGCTCGCGCAGGAGGCCAATGTTGCCGAGCCCGACCACGCGAGCGCCCACGCGTCCGACCACGCCCTTGCCCGGGCGTGCCTCGAACTCGCCCGTGCTCTCGAGCGAAAGCCCCCGCTCCTCCGCGCCCCTCACGATGGCTCCCGCCAGCGGATGCTCGCTCCCTCGCTCCAGGCTTGCCGCGAGAGCGAGGAGCTCGGTATCGGCGAGCCCGCCCGCCGACGTGACCGAGACAAGACGCGGCTTGCCCTCGGTGAGCGTCCCTGTCTTGTCGACAACGAGGGTGTCGACCGCGCGGAGCAGCTCGATCGACTCGGCGTTCTTGAAGAGCACGCCGACCATCGCCCCCTTTCCCATCGCCACCATGATCGACATCGGGGTCGCAAGCCCAAGGGCGCAAGGGCACGCGATGATGAGGACCGCCACCGCGTTCACGAGCCCATGGGCGAGGCGTGGGTCTGGACCGAGGAGCGCCCACCCCGCGAAGGTTGCGGCGGCGACGAAGACGACTGCTGGGACGAACCAGCTCGAAACCACGTCCGCGAGGCGCTGGATCGGCGCCCGGCTGCGTTGCGCCTCCGCCACCCTGCGGATGATCTGCGCGAGAAGGGTCTCGCTCCCGACCCGCTCCGCCCGGATCACGAAGCTCCCGCTCTCATTGACGGTTCCGCCGACCACGCGGTCCTGCGGATTCTTCTCGACCGGGATCGCCTCGCCGGTCAACATGGATTCGTCAACGGCGCTCCGTCCCTCGAGCACAACCCCATCCAGCGGGATCTTCTCCCCGGGTCGGACGCGCAGGCGATCACCGCGCGCGATGGCGTCGATGGGAACGTCCTCTTCGCCGCCGTCCTCGCGCAACCGGCGTGCCGTCTTCGGGGCGAGACCGAGGAGCGCGCGGATGGCAGCACCGGTGCGCTGGCGGGCCCTAAGCTCGAGCACCTGACCGAGCAGGATCAGCGTGACGATCACTGCGGCCGCCTCGAAGTAGCGGGGGACGCTCCCCGTTTCGCTGCGGAACGAGGCCGGAAAGGTCCAGGGCACGAGCACCGCCGCCACGCTCAGGCCGTAGGCCGCCCCCGTCCCGAGGGCGATCAGCGTGAACATGTTGAGCGCGCGGCGGCGCAGCGACTCGAAGCCCCGGACGAAGAAGGGCTCGCCTGCCCAAATGACCACTGGAGTCGCCAGTACAAGCTCGACCCATCCCGCGGCGCGGCTCGACAAAAACCTGCTGAGCGACTCCACCCCGAGCGCGTCTAACATGGTGAGCGCGAGAAGCGGCGACGACAGCACAAGGGCCACCCAGAAGCGCTGCTCCATGTCGCGGAGCTCGGAGCTCTCCTCCTCTTCGAGGGCGGGCTCCATCGGCTCGAGCGCCATCCCACAGAGGGGGCAGTGGCCCGGTTCGGCGCGCACGATCTGCGGGTGCATCGGGCAGGTGTAGCGATGGCCGGAGATCGTGGACGGGGCCTTGCGAAGCTCCTCGTCGTGCCCCGCAGGCGCTTGGCCGAGGTAGCGCGCCGGGTCCTCGCGGAAGCGCGCGAGACAGCGGGCGCTGCAGAAGTGGTAGACGACGCCGGCGTGAGGGACGTGGTGTGGTCCGTCGGACGCCACCGTCATTCCGCAGACAGGATCGGAGTGGGAGTCCCTCATCGATACACTGGATGCGCGTTAGCGCGTACTCACGGACCCGAAACGCGAGAACACCTCGAGGAGCTCCTCGGTCTTCTTGCGCCGCTCGCCCGCACTTCCACTGCTAAAGGCCTCGGCCACGCAAGTCTCCACGTGCGCGCCGAGCATGAGCTTTCCGGCCTGGTCGAGTGCCGCGCGGACGGCCGCGATCTGGAGCAGTACATCTACGCAATAGCGGTCCTCGTCCAGCATGCGCTGAATGCCGGCCACCTGGCCGGCAATGCGCTTGAGCCGCGCGTGAAGCTGTCGGCGCACCTCCGCCTTCACCAGGAACCTCCGGGTCTTAATATATACCCATAGGGGGTAGGTGTAAATGGGCGAGGGACTCCGGTGCGGTCTGGGAAGTCCAGGGGAGCGAGTCGAGCGAGCGCCTCTCCCCGCAGAGTCTCAGCCGGGGGGAGCCACAGATACGAGCGTAGCAGCGCGATCGCGAGGGGCGCCTTCGCCTCTTGCGAGGGCCCTCCTTAGGAGGCGAGCTTCGCGATGAGGAGGAGGATCTCGTCATCCTCTGGGAAGCGCTCCATCTCGTCCTTGGAGAAGATTCGTTTTTCGTCAACCCACACGTCGAAGACTCCGCTCTGGCCCCGCACGAGGGTCGAGTCGATTGCAAAGCGTTGTCGGATCGCAGCCGCCAGACTGGTGGCCCGGGGTAAGTAGTTTCAGGACACGCAATAGGTGATGGAGATTTTCACGGGGAAACTCCTGGGTGCGAAAGGGCAGCGAGAAGGCTCGATCATACGCCGGATTGAAGAAGGGGCGAGGGCGCGGCCGTCTTCCCCGTCCCGTGCATGCCTAGACCTCGAGTTCGACGAGCTCAGCGTCGATGCCGGCCGCGTGGACGCGAACGCGCGCAAGCGCCACGGGGAGCTTGAAGCGTCGCGGTCCGGCGCTCCCGGGGTTCAGGTAAAGCACGCCTTCCCGGCGCTCCAGCTTGGGCTGGTGGGAATGTCCGGCAATCACCGCGTGGAAACCCGCGGCCTTGAGATCGATGTCCAGTTCCGCCAAGTCGTGCAAGACGTACAAGAGGACGCCGGCCCGCTCGACCACTTCCGTTGCCGAAAGCTCCTCGGCCCAAGCTCCGTGGTCGTTGTTCCCGCGCACCGCCACGACGGGTGCGACTGCGCGCAGCGCCTCGAGCACGGCCGGGTGGCCCACGTCGCCGGCATGCACGATCAAGTCGGAGCCCCGGAGCGCCGCCACGGCTTCGGGCCGGACGAGACCGTGGGTATCGGAGATCACGCCAATGGAGGTCTGCGCGCTCACTCCGGTGCCCCCGTGGGATTTGCGAAGCGCTCACGCCGCCGCGCGGGGGCGCAGGGGAGACGGTTCAAAGCCAGCGCCGGACCCGGCTCTTGTAGGCCAGGTACTCGAAACCGAACTTGGCTTCCAGATATCGTTCCTCTCGATCGATGACCTTGCGTCGCAGGATGAGAAGCACAGCGGGCAAGAACAAAAGCGGCCAGAGGGCGTTCGTCGTGAGACAGATCCCCGTGCTGAGAAGCAAGAAACCGATGTACATGGGATTGGGGGTGAAGCGGTAAGGCTCGCCGAGGGCGAGGGCCTTCGTCGGGACCATTGGATTGGGACTCGACCCCACGTTGCGAAACGTCAGCACCGCGCATCACGAGGAGAAAGGCCAGAGCGACAAAGATCCAACCCACGACTCCTACAACGCCTGCGAGTGTCACCGGGAGGATATAGAGCGGCCACACCGCCTGGATCAGAAATCCCACCGCCCAGCCCGCCATGAAAATCAAAGGCGGAGGGAGGCGAATCCCGGAACGATCAGGCGCGGTCGTCTTCGCTTCCCCCACGGCTCTCGAACCGATCCCTACGGGCAGCCCCTTCGGGCATGGATCGCCACAACGTCGAGAGACGCTGCGACAGGTAGGCCGTCGCTCACGATGAGCACCCAGCGAGTGTAGATCATGGAGGGGCGATCATCTCTGGGAGAATCTCACGAGACGTGAACCACGGTGGGCCAAAACGAGGCGACGCCCCCCCAGACGAGGTTGAAAAACAGCACCGCGAGGGAGGAGCGCTCCCAGGGCAAGGCCGAGGACCCCGGCCATCGTCTTTAGGGGAACACCAGAAAGAGCTGCGCCGAGCTCGGGCCGAGGCAGAGAAAGAGTCCCTCGCGGAGCCAATCCCACCCGAGCGGATCAAGAAGCGCGCCCCAGCCGTCGAGCGCTCTCCCCTTGTGGGAAGCCCTCCACTGCGCGATGGAATGTGTGGTGTGGCTCGACATCCTGCTCTTCTGCGCTGCATTCCTTGCCGGCGTCGTGAACTCCATGGCCGGCGGGGGCACACTTCTCACCTTTCCCGCCCTCCTCTCCGCAGGTCTCCCCGCTGTGACGGCAAATGCGACGAGCACGGTCGCGCTGGTCCCTGGGTCGCTCAGTGCCTTCTGGGGCTATCGCAGCGAGGTGCAGGGTGAGAGGCGGCTTCTCGCGGCCATGGCCGTTCCGAGCTTGTTGGGAGGAACGCTTGGAGCCCTCGCCGCCGACCGCGTTGGGGACGCAGTCTTCGCCAAGCTCGCACCACTCCTCGTCCTCGGTGCGACCTGCCTCTTCATGGCCCAAGAGCCCTTGCGTCGCTGGGCGAGCTCTGCCTCCGGGTTGAGTGGAGAAGGAGGAGGCCGCGAAGTCCGTGAGCTCGGACCGATTGCGGGATTTCAGCTTCTGGTGGCTCTCTACGGTGGATTCTTCGGCGCGGGGATCGGCATCCTCATGCTGGCTTCCCTGGGACTTCTCGGTCTTCGGGACATCCACCGAATGAACGGGCTCAAGAATATCGCAGCCGTCTGCATCAACGGGCTCGCAGCTCTCACGTTTGCGGCGTGCGGACGCGTAAACTGGCCGATTGCCAGCTTCATGATCGTCGGCGGTATCGCGGGTGGCTACACCGGAGCAGGTCTCGCGCGACGGCTCGGTCAGCAGATGGTACGCCGATTCATCGTGCTGATTGGACTGCTGATTAGTCTCTATCTCTTCCTGCGGCTGATTCTCCAGCCCTGAGTCTCGCAAGCCCCGGCTTCGAAGCGGATCGCCGCGGCGCGATGCTCAGGGGCTGGTCCGCTCGGACGGCCGAGTCCGGAAGGCGGGGCTCATCGAGTCCTTGGGAATTTCTTCGCGCGGCAGGGGGCGCGCCACGTCTTCGGGCGTCGGACCGCACTTTGCCGCGATGGGTGCGAGCTTGGCGAGGTCAAAACCATAGAGCCGCGCCGCGTTCTCCCCGAGCATCGCGCGGATCTCGTTGGGATCCAGGTTCCAGAAGCTGTGACGCAGAGCCTCACGCGTGTAGGGGAAGGTCCCCTCGTAGTGAGGATAGTCATTTCCCCAGAGAATCCGGTCGATCCCAATGGCCTCGCGGCCATCGAGCTCCATCGGGCTTGGGAAGCTTGTTCCGAAGTAGCAGTTGCGACGGGCATAGAAGCTGGGCTTCTCCGGTAGCACCGCATCCTTGGAGAAGGCGATTTCGCCGACCGCACCTGATTTGATCCGCGCATGCAGTGCGTCGAGCTGTGCCAGCACGTCCGGAACCCAGGCGCAGCCGGACTCCGTCAAGATGTAACGCAGCTTTGGGAAGCGTTCGAAGACCCCCGCCAAGATGAGCTCGGTAAAGCCGCGCTTCGAGAAGAATGGAACCTCCGCGATCCACATCGCGCCGGCGGCTGGATAGGGACCGTAGTCCGGGAGTCCTGTACCGCCGTGCTGATTCAGCACGACCTCGAGATCCTGGCACACGGCCCACAGCCGGTCGTAGCTCGGCGAGTAAAGGGGTTCGATGTGCTTGTCGTCCGGTGGAGGATTGGGGAGAAGGATTCCGCCGCGCAGCCCGTGTTCCGCAATCCACTGGACATCGCGGATCGCCTCGTCGATGTCATTCAGGTAGATGAGGCCGATCCCTGCACGCCGCTCCGGGTACTCGGCGCACCAGTCCGCGAGCCAGCGATTGTGCGCCCGAATGCCGACCAAGCAGTGTTCGAACTCATGAGGCTTCGGCAGCGCCGACACCAGTACGCCGTTCCTGAAAAAGGGCGGCACGGTGTTCGGGAAGATGATCTCTCCCACCACGCCTTCGGCCTCGAGATCCCGGAAACGCTCGGTATTGTCCCAGTTTTTGGTCTTCTTCCTGCCCAGATGCTCCTTCGAGGGATTCTTGTATTGCCCTCGCCACGCGTCGAACTCGTCCCGATAGCGGGGTTCCAGATACTCGCGGTAGGTAGCGATGCTCGCTCCTGCGTGGGTGTCGGCGGAGATCAACGTGTAGGGAGCGGAGCGCGTCATATCCGGGGCGTGCCTCCTCTTTGCTCGAGTATTCATGATAGCGCCTCAGCGACCGAGGCGGGCGGGACCCCGTCACGCGTTAGCCCACGATATTGACCAGCCTTCCCGGGACGACGATCACTTTCTTCGGCGTTCGTCCCTCAAGGTGCTTTCTTACGTTTGGGGCCGCGAGTGCTGCCGCCTTGATCGCGTTCTCGTCCGCATCGGCCGGGACCTCAATCTCGTCCCGGCGTTTGCCGTTTACCTGAACCGCCAACCGCACTGTTTCGTCGACGAGGTACACCGGGTCCGCCACAGGCCAGGGGCTGTAGGCAAGCGACGTCGTGTGGTCCAGGCGTTGCCAGATCTCCTCGGCCACGTGCGGCGCGAACGGTGCCAGCAAAAGCACGAAGGCTTCCCCCGCCTCTCGAGGGAGCGCCGCGTCCTTGACGATGTCGCGCGTGAAGACCATGAGCTTCGAGATCGCGGTATTGAAGCCGAGCTCCTCCAAGTCCTTCGTCACACCCGCGATGGTTCGTGCGAGCAGGCGCTGCTGATCCCGCGAGCCGCGAGTGGGGGGCATGCTGCGCAGCGGCTCGCCGGGCAAGTCTTCGTCGACGAAAAGCCTCCACACCCGTTGCAAGAACCGGTAGACACCCGCAATCCCTTCCGTGCTCCAGGGGGCGGCCTTCTCGAGGGGACCGATGAACATCTCATACAGGCGCATGGCATCGGCCCCGTGCTCGTCGATTACCTGGTCAGGGTTAATGACATTGCCGCGGCTCTTCGACATCTTTTCGATCACTTCTTCGAGCACAAGGTCGTCGACGGTCGGGTGGAGGGGTTTCTTGTCAGCGCTCCAGCGCACCCCTTCCAGCGGGACCCAGCGCTCCTTCACTTCGCTGTCGGTCGGCGTGGCGATTGCCCGCTCCCCCACCACGCGCACGGCGGATGCCGGGAAACAACGGGCGACCGCGCTCGCGGCGTCGGTCAGGTTGTCATCGAAGTAGCGGTAGCTATAGCCGAGGATCATTCCCTGGTTGACGAGCTTCTGAAAAGGTTCCTTGGTGTGTACAAAGCCCAGGTCGTAGAGCACCTTGTGCCAAAATCGCGCGTAGAGGAGGTGCAGGACCGCGTGCTCCGCGCCGCCGATGTAGAGATCCACGGGCATCCAATAGCGCTCGGCTTCCGGGGAGAAGGCGGCGCGGACGTTGCGCGGGTCGAGGAAGCGGAGGTAGTACCAGCAGCTCCCGGCCCACTGCGGCATCACGTTCGGATCGCGTCGAGCCAGGGCTCCCGTCTCAGGGTCCCGAGTCTTGATCCAATCGCGTGCGCGCTCAAGGGGTGTGCCCCCGTAGGCTGCGGGGCGGAAGTCATCGAGCTCGGGCAGGAGCAGGGGGAGTTCGCTTTCGGGGAGGAGCTTCGTCGTTCCGTCTTCCAGGTGGAGGAGAGGAAATGGCTCGCCCCAATAGCGCTGGCGACTAAACAGCCAGTCGCGCAGCTTGTAGCTGATCGTGCCCTCGCCGAGGCCTTCCTTTGTCAGCCATTCGATCATGCGGCGCTTGGCCTGCGGCGTGGGGAGGCCGTCCAAGAATCCGGAGTTCACGCCGACACCGTCGTCCATGAAGGGCAGTGCGGGCGAGGGCTTTCCCGGGGCGGCATCCACCACGCGGACGATGGGAAGGCCGAAGGCGGTCGCGAACGCAAAGTCCCGTTCGTCATGGCCCGGGACCGCCATGATCGCGCCGGTGCCGTAGGTCGCGAGGACGTAGTCTGCCACCCAGATCGGAATTTCCCGCTGCGTACACGGGTTCATCGCGCGGGCGCCCGTTTCGACGCCCGTCTTCTCCTTCACCTCCGCCATCCGGGCGCGCTCGCTTCTGCGCTTCGCAGCCGTGACGTACGCTTCTACGGCGGCGCGCCGCTCGGGCGTCACGATCCTCTCCACGAGGGGATGCTCGGGAGCGAGCACCATGTAGGTTGCACCGAAGAGCGTATCGGGCCGGGTCGTGAAGACCTCGAGCGTCTGGCCCGGGGCACCGGTCACCGCGAAATGCACCCGCGCACCCTCGCTCTTTCCGATCCAGTCGCGCTGCTGCTTCTTAATGGGCTCGGGCCAATCGAGTTCCTCGAGATCCTCGAGCAGCCGTTCGGCGTAGGCGGTGATCTTGAGCATCCACTGACGCATGGGGCGGCGCTCGACAGGATGGCCGCCGATTTCGCTCCTTCCGTCGATCACCTCCTCGTTCGCGAGCACCGTTCC
>DAIOWK010000069.1:0-13407 GCA_036758525.1 Myxococcota bacterium | reverse complement strand
GGGGCCGATAGACCAGTCGCTCGCCGTCTTTGGGAGTGAAGAAGAGATCTCCCTCCGCCTCGTCAAAGAAGCGCTCGGCGATGTCCGTCGCGAAGCCTAAGGCGGCGCGCCGGAAGCGCTCTCCCGCGCCGGCGCGATCGAGGTCGAGGCAGGCCTCGAGCAGGGCGGCGAGATCGTCCAGGAAGGCCGGAACCTGACTGCGTCCTTCCGCGAACACGCGGAGAAGTTGCCCTTGGGGTGAGACCATTCGCGTGAGCACGAAGTCCGCGGCCGCGACTGCATCGGCCAGCGTCGCCGCGTCGCCGAGGAGACTCCCCGCGCGGGCCAGGCCGGAAATGGCCAGACCGTTCCAAGCCGCAACGCGCTTGCGGTCCGTCGCGGGCGGTACCCGCTTCGCGCGTGCAGCGAGAAGCTCCGCGCGCTCGACCGCAAACTCCGGCCGAGGCTTGCGGGCGAGATCGATCAGCTGGGTGGTTCCGTGCTCGAAGTTCCCCAGGTCGGTGACCCCGTAGGCCTTGCAGAACGCGGGCGCGGCCTCGCGCCCGAGCACCGCTTCGATTTGCCCGGGCGTCCACACGAAGAACTTGCCCTCGACCCCCTCGCTGTCTGCGTCCTGGCTGGCAAAAAGACCTCCCTCCGGACCCGTCATCTCGCGGCGCAGGTAGGTCGCGGTCTCGCGGATGGGCCAGAGCAGATCGTCTTCGCTCGCGCCGCGGCGACGCCACGCCTCGGCATAGGTCCGCAGGAGTTGGCCCTGGTCATAGAGCATTTTCTCGAAATGCGGGATCGTCCATTCCGCGTCGACACAGTAGCGGTGGAAACCGCCCCCGAGCTGATCGTAAAGGCCACGCCGCGACATCTCCCGACAGGTAATTCCCACGAACTCGAGGACCGCGCGCGCGTCTTCGGGCGGCAGCACGTCGAGCGCTGCGAGAAGCAGGTCGAGGTTGGTCGGGGTCGGGAATTTCGGCGCACCCCCAAATCCGCCGTTCTGGGCATCCGCACTCGAGAGCAGCTCACTCGCCGCCGTGCGGAGGTTGTGCGTGCCGGGGGGCTCGGTGGCCACGCCCGAAGGGCGCTGCCGCAATGCGCTAAGGATCGACGCGGCGCTGCGCTCCACCTCTTCGCGCTGTGTTCGATAGGCACGCTCCACAGCCTCCAGCACCTGCCGGAACGAGGCCCTGCCGTGGGCGGGCTCAGGGGGGAAGTAGGTCCCGCCGTAGTAGGGCCTGCCGTCCGGGGTGCAGAAGATGGTGAGCGGCCAGCCCCCGTGGCCGGTCAGACGCACCACGGTGTCCATGTAGATCTGGTCCACGTCGGGCCGCTCTTCACGGTCCACCTTGATGTTGACGAAGAGCCGATTCATGAGGGCTGCCGTCTCGGAGTCCTCGAAATACTCGCGTTCCATCACGTGGCACCAATGACACGCGCTGTAGCCGATGGAGACGAGCAGCGGCTTGTCGTCACTGCGCGCTCGGGCGAAGGCCTCCGGGCCCCAGGCATACCAGTCCACCGGGTTGTGCATGTGCTGCCGCAGGTAGGCGCTTGTCTGGTTGGCGAGGCGGTTGCTGGCGGCGGCGGCACGACCTTCGGGATGGCTCATCGGCTCCTCGCGGGGTGAGGACCGAAGCTAGCCCGACTCGCCGCTATTGCACTCGGACAGGAAGGATGACCATCGCTTGCCCGCGCCACTGAAGGCGCTTCTGGATCGAGAAGGCAGTTTCGTTGTGCAGGAGGCGCTGGTACCACGCTTCGCGGCGGAAGATGAGTTGGCCGGAGAAGAAGGTCGTGCGTGGGAACTCGGCCGCGATCTCTCGTGCGAGCCGATCCACTTCTACCACCACCTCCGTCCCCACGCGCATCCGGTAAGCCGCCGGCAAGCCGAGGCCAGTCGCCAAGCCCACGTAGCGCTGGAGACATTGCTCCGTGCGCTTGGTGAGCTCGGGCAGCGCCGCCTCGCCCTTCATCTCGCCTGAATCGATCACGCCGACCGAGACGAAGACGAAGTTTTGGAAATAGTTCGGGAAGGTCTTGTGGATGCCGAGAACGGTATGGATGCCGAGGCCCCCGTAGCTCGTCACGAGCACGGCGGCTGTCGGCTTCGTGGGGTCGAGGGCCCGCGGCACGGGGACTCCCGGCTCGGGGGGCAGGTCGATCAGCGTAGCGTCGAGGGAGGCGAGCTTCTGGCCCACGGTCCGATAGTGGGAGCGGATCGCAAAGCACAGCGCCACGAGCCCGCCGGTTCCCGCGAGCGTGATCCAGCCGCCCTCACGGAACTTCTCCAGGACCGTAATGGTGAGGATCGTGGCGCAGAGCACGAAGCCCGAAGCAAAGAGCGCCGCCTTGCGCTTCCAGCCATTCCGGGTGCGCCTCGACCGCCACCACAGGTAGAACATCGCGAGCATCGATAGCGAGAAGGTCACGAAAACGTTGATGCTGTACATGACCACGAGGTGTCCCACGTCCCCTCGCGTGTAGAGCAGGGCGGCGAGCGAAGCCGCGGCCATCACAATCACGCCGTTGTGCGTGGTCAGTCGGTCGGAGAGCGCAGAGAATCGATGGGGCACCCAGGAATCAATCGCCATGTTGGCGAGCACGCGCGGACCATCGATAAACCCGGCCTGGCCCGCGACGACGAGGAGCGCGCCTTCGGACAGGAGCGAGAGCGTGACGAACGCGAATCCGAAGGGCCCATTGCCCGCGAACCGTTCCGCCAAGACCGCGTTCATCGTTTTGCCCTCTTCGGGGCCGATGTGCAACAGGAGGTAGCAGAGCACGAGACCTGCGGCGGTGAAGGCGAGGGAGCTGGCCATGTACAGCATAGTGCGTTTGGCGGTGGCGACGCGGGGCTCGCGCATGAGTGGCACACCGTTCGAGACCGCTTCGATTCCCGTGTAGGTTCCGCCACCCAGCGAGTAGGCGTAGACGACGAGAAGCAGCACCCCTGCCATGCCGAGCGAATGCGCGGATCCCTGAACCCCCTGCCTCACGCCAGAAGCCACCGCGGGAACGTCGGGCACGTGCGCGAGGAGCGTGCCTCCGATCAGCACGAGGTGGGTGATCAGGAAGAGCACGAACACCGGCGTGAGCGCCACGGCGGACTCGCGGACGCCTCGCAGGTTCAAAAGCGTGAGCAGGACAATGAGGAGTATCTCGACCCCGAGTTTCGTGCTCTGGGCGCCGAGGGGAAGCAGGCTGAAGAGCGCGTCGCCCGCCGCGGCGATCGACACCGTGATGGTGAGCACGTAGTCCACGACGAGCGCGGCACCCGAAACCACGCCGACCGGTGCGCCCAGGAGCTTCGTGGCGACGACGTAGCCACCACCGCCATGCGGGAACTCCTCGATGATGCGGCTATAGGCGGCCGAGATCAGGAGGACGGTGATCCCGACCGCCACCGCGAGAAACACTGCGAGCGAGGTGTGCGTCCCGAGGGCTCGGAAGGCCTCCTCGGGGCCGTACGAGGACGAGGAGAGGCCGTCGGCACCGAGTCCCACCCAGGCGAGAAAGGGGATGAGCGCGATTCGATGGAAGATCGATTGGTCGGAGAGATCCCGCGGCCGCCCCACCAGGATCCGGAGGAGCCGCTGGAAAAGCGTCGGCTCATCGCCCGTGGGCGGGGACATCTGTGGCGGGTTTTCGTGGGGCCCGATCACGAGCCTAGCCTTGTATCGAGGCTCGTCCCCCGCGTCCAGCGCCTAGGGGGGAGAAGGCGACGGTCGTGTGCGATTGCCTTCCCACGACATGAAGAATATTCATCGGATTGGCGGCCTCTCGAAGCGGCCGTCAGCTGAGATCCGGCCTCTCGGGCGTGGCTTGTCCCCCAGGGACGAAGACGAGGGCCACGAGACTCCAAAGCGTCGTCGGGTTGAGCTCACCGCGGGTGGACGGGGCGCCCCCTATGGCCGATGGTCGCCCCGTGATCGACGTCGTACTCCTCCCCGGCCGCGACAGGTCCGCCCGCCGGCGTCACCCCTGGGTGCTGTCAGGCGCCGTGGCGCGGGTTCTGGACGGAGGCGAGCCCGCCACCGGGGCCTGGGTGCGGGTGGTGTCCGCCGAAGGGGAGACGCTTGGCTTCGGCCATTACTCTCCCGCTTCGCAAATCCGCGTGCGGATTCTCGTCTTCGGAAAGGACACACCCGACGACGCGCTCCTCGTCGAGCGGGTTTCCCAAGCTGTCGCTCGGCGTGCGGGGGATCCACTGATCGGTGAGACGGACGCGGTTCGTCTCGTGAACAGCGAAGCGGACGGGCTTCCTGGGCTCGTGGTCGACCGCTATGGCGACGTCGTCGTGATGAAGCTTGGCTCCGCCGGCATGAGCACACGTCGCGAAGTGCTGGCGAACGCACTGCGCGAAGCCACCTCCGCGCCCTCGGGCTTCGAGCGCGCAGATGCAGCGGCGGCCCGGCGCGAGGGTGTCGCGGTGCACCAAGGTCCCCTCTGGGGCGCGGCGCCCGAGCCGCGGGTCTCGATCCGCGAGCGGCGCCGCCGCTACCGGGTGGATCTTGTGCATGGTCAGAAGACCGGGTTCTACCTTGACCAGCGGGATTCCCGGGACCTCGTCGAGACGCTCGCGACAGGGCGCCGTGTACTCGATCTCTTTGCCTATACGGGGGGATTTTCGGTTGCCTCAGCGTGGGGCGGCGCTGCGTCGCTCACGGTCGTCGAATCGTCCGCGGAAGCCCTCGCGCTTGCCCGGGAGAATGTCGCGGCAGCCCCCCAGACTCCCGAAACGGCATTCTTCGAGGCCGACGCCTTTCGCTTCGTTCGCCAAGACGCTGGCCACTACGACCTCATCGTGATCGATCCACCGCCCCTGGCGCGGCGCGCAGGGGACGCACAGCGTGCCGCGCGGGCGCACAAGGACGTGCTCCTCTTCGCGCTCCGCCGCGCGGCACCCGGAGCCCTTGTCCTTGCCTTCTCCTGTTCCCACTCCGTGGATGCGAAGCTCCTGCGCCAGGTGGCGTTTGCTGCCTCGCTCGACGCCGCACGCCCGGTACAGGTCGTGCGCGAGCTCGGTGCGCCCGCCGACCACCCCGTTTCTCTCGATCATCCTGAAGGCGTCTACCTGAAGGGTTTGCTCCTCCGGGTGTAGACATGGAGACGCCGTCCGCCGAGGACACGAGGAAGGCCCTCGCAGGTGCGCAGAGATTCCTCGGGGCAGAGAGCGCGCCCCTCGCGCTCCTGCGTCTCGAGGTGCTTCTCGGCCTGCGGCCGGGCTCCGCCCTCGAGCAGGCCCTGGCTCCCCTCGTGGGCGCGACGAGCGGAGATGCCTGTGTGGCCCTCGAGGTGCTCGAAGCGCTGGCGGATGCCGGGTGTCTGCGGGGTGGCCTCGCGGACCGCGTGGCGGAGTCGTTGCACGTGAGCCAACACTCCGACGGTTCGTGGCACGCCCCCGGTGGCGCAGCGCCCCCCGCCATGCACGATGCCCAGCGGGCCGTCGGTGCTCGGGATGCTCTATTCCTGACCGCGATGCTCGGGGCGTACCTCGGCCGCACCGCCCGGAGCAGTGGCGCTGCGCTTCGCGCCGCCGGAGGGTATCTCGCGGTCCACTGGTCGCCCGAGCTCGTGCAGGCGGGCTCATGGCACGCGATCTCCGGCTACGCCCATTTCTTTTCAAATGTTCCCCACGAGATCTCTGACGCCGTTCTTCAGTGGTGTGGCCGCGAGCTGGAGCGCGCCTTCCGCACAGGCACGTTCGACGCGGTACGTGCAGCGCGCGTCTTCACGCTGTGCGACGCGCATGCACTCCCGGGTGCAAAGCTCGATGCGGTCGAGCTCGTGCCGACGCTCTTGCGCGCGCAATCCCCGGACGGAGGCTGGCCCGCACCCACGATCCCTTTGCGCATCTCGGACACGCTATGGGCGGCGCTCGCGTTGCTGAGGTTGCGCCCGCGATCTTGGCGCGGCGCCGCGCGGTAGAGCTTGCAACAGACTATGCGGCGGGGCAGGCTCCGCCCGCGAAGGGGAGCCATGAGTGAGCCGCTGAACCTCGGCACCATCCACGAAGCGATCGCCTCTGCCATTCCAGGGCGCGAGGCCCTTGTCTTTCGCGACCGGCGCTTCACGTGGGCCGAGGTCGCCGACCGCACACGCCGCTTGGCCGCAGTACTCCGAGGCCATGGACTTGGCTGCCATGCCGAGCGCGCCGGGCTCCGGAACTGGGAGTCCGGACAAGACCACGTGGCGCTCTACCTCCACAACGGCAACGAGTATCTCGAGGGCATGCTCGGCGCGTTCAAGGCACGCGTGGCGCCGTTCAACGTGAACTACCGCTACGTCGAAGAAGAGCTGCGCTACCTGTTCGAGAACGCCGACGCGCGGGCCGTGATCTACCACGCCCGCTTCGCGCCGACACTCGCCAAAATCCGTCGCGAGCTACCCAAGCTCGAACTTTTCCTCCAGGTCGCTGATGACTCCGGGGAGGCGCTGCTCGAAGACGCACAGGACTACGAGCAGGCGCTCGCGAACGCAACGCCCGACCCCCCGCGTGATCTATCGCCGGAGGATCTCTACATCCTCTACACCGGCGGGACGACGGGAATGCCGAAGGGTGTTCTTTGGCGACAGGCGGACATCTACGCGGCGGCCCTCGCGGGCCCGCAGCCACGCGGTCTTGTGGAGGAAATTGTCACGCGTGCCCAGGAGTCGCCGCAGCGCGTCTTGCCAGCGCCGCCATTCATGCACGGCGCCGCCCACTGGGCGGCATTCAGCTTCTGGCACGTCGGTGGCACGGTCGTCGTCCAGGCGGAACCGCGCCGACTCGACGCCGACGACATCTGGTCGACGATCGAGCGCGAGCGCGTGGACGTGCTCACCATCGTCGGCGACGCCTTCGGTCGTCCGCTGCTGGACCAGCTCGAACGAAAGTCCTACGACCTCTCGTCGCTGAAGCTCCTGACCTCCGGCGGAGCGATTCTGACCGCGGCGCTGAAGCAGCAGTTCCTCGAGCGCTTGCCCGGGCTGCGCATCCTCGATGCGCTTGGCTCCTCCGAGAGCGGGGCACAGGCCGCACAGGTTTCCGCGCGGGGGGGGAAGGCGACCACCGGCGATTTTGCAGTGGCGGCCGGCAACGTGGTGTTGCGGGAGGACCTGTCCGGTGTGCTCGCTGCTGGCAGCGGCGAGCGGGGTTGGCTGGCGCGGGAAGGGTTGATTCCGCTCGGCTACTACAAGGACGAAGAGAAGACCCGCAAGACGTTTCCCGTGATCGGGAAAAAACGCTACGTGGTCCCCGGCGACCGGGCGACGATCGAAGCGGACGGAACGCTGCGCCTGCTCGGCCGCGACTCGGTCACGATCAATACCGGGGGCGAGAAGGTGTTTGCGGAGGAAGTGGAGCAAGCGCTGAAGCACCACCCGTCCGTGTATGACGCAGTAGTGGTCGGGACACCGCACGAGCGCTTTGGCCAGCAGGTGACCGCGCTCGTCAAGCTGCGAACGGGTGTTACGGCATCGGAAGACGAGCTCCGGCAGGCCGCAGGGGAGCACCTCGCGCCTTACAAGTTGCCCCGGGTCTTCGTGTTCGTGGAGGAGATCGTGCGATCCCCGTCGGGGAAGGCCGACTACCGCTGGGCAAGAGAGCGGGCGACGCAAAAGCTTGGCGTCTAGGGCGCTCTGCTACTTGCCTTCTGCGACGGCCTGCGCGAAGGCACGGATGCGTTTCGCATTCACACCTAGGTCACCCTTGCCGTCTCGAGACTTCGAGCGCACGTCGATGCGCGATCCTTCGCCCTCGGGCCGCACGCGCACGACGATATCGTCCACAAAGAGAAAGGTCGGAGAGACTTGCTGCGCCTCAAATACCCCAGCACCAGGATCGGAGTAGGTCGTCCTCCACCCGAGCTCGCCGGCGGCGCGTTGCGCGCGGACGAAGGCTTCCCCGGGAGGTTGAGCAAGGACAATGGGCTGAAGGTCGGGGTACGCCCCGCGCTGCTCCGCGGCGAATGAAGCCGGGTAGCTAAGGTCGCGGCCCTGGTTTGCGGGCTCACGAGCTGCAGCTGCGAAGGGCGGGGGGTCGTCCGGATCGGTGGTGATGTCGTTGATGCGGGGAAGTCCGCGCCCGGGAGAAGCCACCACAAAGAACACAATTAGGAGCAGGAGGCCAAGGCACGTCCCGATCCAGGCGCGGGATCGCTGGATGCCTTTGGACCCGCGCGTACGGACAAGGGCGACCACGCCGAGCAGGAAGCCAAGAAATCCGAGCAGCAATCCGATCAAGAAGACCGTAAGACCCCGGACCGGCGGGAGCCCGGCGTGAACCGCCAAGGGTCCAGCCCCGGCTGCGAGCAGCCCGATGGTCGCGAGCGTCACCGAGAACCGTGCGACGAGAGCGCCGCGATGGCCTGTGCGCTGTGGTTGGTCTTCTTGCACGGCAGCGCGTCCCTTGCGTGTGGGGCCTCACCATATCACGGGCCAGGGCCGCCGTATGATACGATGTCGGGTTCTCCAGTTCGGCCCGTTGCCGGTGGCACCCTCGGACCGCGCGAACCCGACTCGAGCTCTCGTGGGCTCAGCCCGGACCGGCGGAGTGGCGACGAGGTAGGGATGCGCGGGAGCGACACCTGGGCGCGACGTCGAACGGCTGCGGTCCTTGCTTTCGGGCTGCTCCTCGGGGCGGGGTGCAGTCGCCCCGAGGCGGCCGTGGTGATTGGGGCACCCTCCTTCGCTCCCGGCCCGGTGACCCATGTCCCGCTACTCCTCGCGCCCGATTTCATCGAGGGATCGCTCGAGGTTTCACTCGACGGCGCATCCACCCAGGCGTTCACGCGTACCTCCGGCGGGGCGGCTGCGGACCTCACGCTCTCGTCCGGTGGACCTCACGTTTTGGTCGCGCACGCTCGATTCTTGCGCGGTGGGAACGCGGTCACCTTCGACGACAGCCGGCGCTTCACGGTGCCGACCGCGACACCGCCCCTTCTCTCGAGCGCGCCGGCGAGCGGCGCGAGTGACGTCTCCCGGACCACCTGGGTTCGACTGGATTTCGCAAGCGCGGTGCTTCCCGCCGCGCTTGAGAGTTTCCAACTCGCCTGCGCCACGAACGGGAATCCTGGCGAGCGGCATGCCATCGCGGTGTCATTCGTCCGATCCTCGGAACTCGTCGTGAACCCGGTCGGTCAGTTGCCCGGCGGCGCGAGCTGCTCCCTCTTCTGGTTCGGGCCGAGCGGGAGCGAGTTCGTGGCCTTCCGCACCGCTCCTCCTGGTGCCCCGGCGACCGTGCGATACGACCGCGGCGACTTGGCTGCGACCGCGCCCTTTCCTGACGATTTCTGGACGGTGCCAGACAACACGACCCCGACCGGCCTTCACCTTTCAATCTCCGTTCCTACCCGGGACGCGGATTTTCAGGCGACCTGGCGCGCGCTCATCGCAGAGACCGCGCAGCTCGACGGCTTTAGCCCGATCGCCCCCATCGTGGTCGAGCTCTCGGACGCAGCGGATCCCGCAACCATTCCGCGAACGCCCGAGGAATCCCTCGACCCGCTGGCAAGCGTGGGTCTTTTCGATTTGACGCCCGCGAGTCCCATGCGGGGCAAGCGGGTCCCCTTCCGGGCCGAGCTCAGGGAGGATGTGACAGGACCGGGTGTCGGTTCGAAGTCGCTCCTCTTCTTCCCCTCGATTCCGTTAACGCCGGGTGGGCGCTATGGGCTCGTCATCACCCAGCGCGCAGGGGTCAGTGCGGCCCGACCCTTCGGACCCTCCGGCTTCATGGCGGCCTGCCTCGCCCCGCCCGTGCCAGGCGAGCCGCTGCAGGTGACGCGCGTCCGCGCTCTCGTCGAGGACGTCCTCTCGGTGGTGAGCAGCCAAGCCGTTC
This sequence comes from Myxococcota bacterium, assembly GCA_036758525.1. Classification (GTDB taxonomy): domain Bacteria; phylum Myxococcota_A; class UBA9160; order UBA9160; family UBA9160; genus UBA9160. The sequence goes on along the minus strand of DAIOWK010000069.1, from coordinate 3,596 downwards.
CGCCGATCCCCCGCGACGACGTCGCCCTTGTGCTGCGCTTCTCGGTCCGCACCACGAACACGATTCCCGGTGACCTGCTCGCCGTGCGCGCTGATGTGGATGCGGAAGCGCCCCCAGCGCTTGCCATCACGAGCGTGGAGAACGATCCCGTGCATGGCAGCCCGACCGCGGCCATCGTCCGCGGAACCTTCGAGGCGCCGGACTACCGCTCCGGCACGGCCTCGGCGCCGGGTCCGAACTTTGTGCGTGACGCAAGCGGTCGTCCCTTGCGCCAGCGCACTCGTCCTGTCCCTTTTACCCTTACCATCCCTCGTACCACGCCTCCCCACCCGGTGCCCGTGATCATGTATCAACACGGCAATCCGGGAAACCAAGACGAAGTGATCGCGAGCGCGCGGAGCTATCTCTCGGCAGCCGGCTTCGCGGCGATCGCCTTTACTGACATCCTGAACCGCGAAGTGGCGCCGACCGGAACGAACGAAGAGCGTGTGCTGGCGCAGCTCGGTTTTACGGTCGAAGGACTCCTCGCGAACCACAAGGTGCCTGACGCGTGGGCGGAGACCCACGCCGAGCAGATCGCTTTCGTGAAGTTCATCCAGAGTCTCGGCACACTCGACGTGACGGGGGCCACGAGTCCAAGCGGACAGCCCGCCTCGGACGGCATTCCCGACCTCGATCTCTCGCAGCCCCTCACCTATCTGGGTGTCAGTGAGGGCGCAAATTTTGGCCCCGGGCTCTTGCCCTACGTGCCGGAGATCAAGGCAGCTGCACTGATCGCGGGGGGAGCGCGCCTCGTGGAAGCCACGATCCATCAGCAGGCGGCGTTGATTCTGCAGACGCTTCCTTCACTGCTCGCCCCCAAGGCCACGCCTACGGATTTATGGGTCGGCCTGTCGATCTTCCAGACCCTCTTCGATGTACAGGACAGCCACAACCATGCGGAATTCTTGTACCGGCATCCGCTGAACGTCGCAGGAACGACGCGCAAGGCGAGCATCCTTTTGGTGGAGGGAGTGCACGACTCGCTCGTGCCCAACAACGCGACGGAGTCGCTAGCGTGGTCCCTCGGTCCGATTCCCCAGCTTGAGCCGGCTGCACAGCCCGTTGCGATCCTTTCGCCTGCAATGGGTCCCATCCAAGGCAATATCGACGCCCAGACGACCTCGGCCTTCTTCCAGTACGTTCCGAGCGGCGTGTCCGGGGTCCCCGCCACCCCGGGCTGTAGCGCTCTCTCGGCCGTCAGTCAGAGCGAGGGTCATTACTGCGCCCAGTCGGCAGCCGAGTCGATCCAGCTGCGTGTTGCGTTCCTCGAGAGCGCACTCAGCGGAGTGCCGAAGATCATGAACCCCTTGCCGTGAGGTGGCAGTGATGAGCGAGCCGGTGCGTTTCGAGCAGCGGGGGGCCGTCGCACTCCTGACGCTCGCCCGGCCTGAGGTGCTGAACGCCTTGGACCGCGCCACGCTCGAGTGTCTGCTGGGCCATGCCTTGAGCGTGGCGTCCGCCCACGATGTGCGCGCCTTGGTGTTGACTGGAGACGGGCGGGCGTTCGCGGCCGGCGCAGACATCGCAGAGATGCGAGCCATGGACCCCCAGGCCGCGCTCGCCTTCAGCGAACTCGGCCATCGCGCCCTTGCCGCCCTCGAGACGCTCCCCTTCCCGACGATCGCAGCGGTGAACGGGTTCGCCTTGGGGGGTGGCTGCGAGCTCGCTTGCGCGTGTGATTGGATCTACGCCTCGGCGCGGGCGCGTTTTGGTCAGCCCGAGGTGGGTCTTGGACTGGTGCCGGGCTTCGGTGGCACGAGCCGGCTGCCCCGTCGCGTGGGGCTTGCCTGGGCGAAGGAGCTCGTCACGACGGGGGAGCCGATCGATGCGGAAACTGCACAGCGCATCGGCCTCGTGAATCGAGTCTTCCCTCCAGACGAGGTGTTGAATGCCGCGCTGCGCGCGGGGGAGACCATCGCGCGCAAGGGACCGCGCGCTGTTGCGCTCGCCAAACACATTCTGGAGGGCAGCCAGGACACCGATATCCGCGTCGCCCACGCCCTCGAACAATCGGTGTTCGGTTTTGTGTTCAGCACCACCGACCGCGCAGAGGGGATGGACGCCTTTCTCGAGAAGCGTGCGCCCAAGTTCAGAGGGGAGTAGCCCTCTCCCGACGGGTCTCCGCCTCCCGGGTGCTCAAGACTGCGAGGGCGGCGCGGGCGGGGCGACGAAACCGGCCAGATAGGGGAGGCGCGCCGCCGCGGCCTCGATCGCCGGGCCTGCTTCGAGGAGCACCGCAGTGGCATTCCACGTGCCCTCGAGGAGCTGGTGGCGCGCGCCTTCCGGGATTTCCACGCGCTGGGTACCGGCGCGCGAGGTCAGGGTGCGGGCTGCGAGGTCGAGCACGATCTCCTGCCCCGGATCGAGCTCGACGGAATCCATGAGGCGCGCAAGATCCTCTTGGGAGAGCACGGCACACGGCAGACCCATGGCGACGCAGTTGCCAAAGAAGATCTCGGCGAAGGATCCGCCGACAAAGGCACGGAAGCCAAAGCCTCGCAGCGCCTGGGGCGCGTGCTCGCGCGAGGAGCCGCAGCCGAAGTTGTGCCCCACGATCAAGATCGAAGAGCCGCCGTAGCGCTCCTGGTCGAGCGGGTGATCGCCCTTCGCCTGCTTTCGGTCGTCCTCAAAGGCGTGCTCTCCAAGACCTTCGAACGTGATGGCACGCAGATAGCGTGCGGGGACGATGCGATCAGTGTCGATGTCATCGCCACGCAACACGCAAGCTCGCCCGGCCACCCGTTCCACCGCAGCCGCATTCGACATCTACAGAAGCTCCCTTGCATCGACGACGCGTCCATGGAGAGCCGCCGCAGCGACCATGGCGGGGGACATGAGAAGCGTCCGGCCGGTCGGTGAGCCCTGTCGACCCTTGAAGTTCCGGTTGCTCGACGATGCACACATCTCACGCCCAATCAGCTTGTCCGGATTCATCGCGAGACACATCGAGCAGCCCGGCTCCCGCCACTGGAAGCCGGCGCTGCGGAAGACCTCGTCGAGGCCTTCTGCTTCGGCCTGGCGCGTCACGGCGTGCGATCCCGGAACGACGAGCGCCCGCACGCGCGGATTCACCCGACCCCGGCGTGCCACACGCGCCGCCTCACGCAAATCCGAGATGCGGCCGTTGGTGCACGAGCCGATAAACGCGACGTCGATCTTTGTGCCAAGGATCGGCTGGCCGGGACGCAGGTCCATGTAGAGGAGCGCTTCTTCCACCGCCGCGCGCTCCTCGTCCGGGAGCTCCGGTAGGCTGGGGAGACGTTCATCGACCCCTACGCTTTGACCCGGATTGATGCCCCAGGTGACCGTGGGTCCGATCCCTGCTCCCTCGAGCCGGACGCGGTCGGCGTAGTGCGCATCCGGCTCAGAAGCCATCGCGCGCCACCACGTAGCGGCTTGATTCCAAGCCTCTCCCTTGGGCGCGAACTCTCGCCCGCGCAGGTACGCGAAGGTGGTCTCATCGGGATTCACGTAGCCGCAGCGCGCGCCTCCCTCGATGGACATGTTGCAAACCGTCATCCGCTCCTCGAGGGTCATTGCCTCGAAGACGGAGC
>DAIOWK010000068.1:0-13431 GCA_036758525.1 Myxococcota bacterium | reverse complement strand
ATGATCATCTCGAAGCCGATACGCTTCTTGTATTTTTTGGCGGCCTCGATCTGGAACGCTTGAAGCGGCAACGACGCCTGCTCGAGCAGATGCGCACTTACTTTGTCCCGCTCGCGGAAGAGCGTAAGAAAATGCCCCGAGACGATCTCTTGACCGGGCTCGTCCAGGCCGAGTACGAGGGCTCGCAGCTCACGCAAGAAGAGATGCTGTCGATGCTGGTCCTGATCCTCGTGGCTGGCAACGAGACGACGACCACCCTGATCGGTAACGCTGTGCTCGAGCTCCTAGCCCATCCGGCCGAGCTCGCTCGCCTGCGCGCCGAACCCTCCCTCCTGCCCTCGGCGATCGAGGAGGTCCTGCGCTTCTCTTCTCCGGTCCAGTTCGATCCCCGCCGTGCCACGCGCACCACCGAGCTGCGCGGTCACAAGGTCGAGCGCGACGACGTCGTGCTCTGCTGGCTGGGCTCCGCCAATCGCGACGAGGCGCTCTTTGAGCGGCCGCACGTATTCGACATCGGACGGGACCGAACGCCGCACCTAGCCTTTGGCTTTGGCGTCCACTACTGCCTCGGCGCAAACCTGGCGCGGCTGGAAGCGCAAGTCGCCTTGGAGAGCCTGCTTCAACACACGCGCTCTTTTGAGCGGGTGGACGACTCACCCCTTCCTCTCCACCCAAGCCCAGTTTTTCGCGGCGTGACTTCGCTTCCTCTGCGCATCACGCCGGCGTAGCCGCCGCGCGGGCTCTCACGCACGAGAGCCAGTGAGACCGCGCGGAGCTCAGCCCTCCTCCTTCTCCTCACGCCGGCGCGAGTGGGTGCGCGTGATGCTGTCGATCGTGCGTACGACCTCCTCCTCCGAAAGCGGAGGCTCACAGCGCACGCGGTTCCAGCACAAGAGGAGTTCGAGGGCGACCTCGGAATCAATCCCGTGCCAGAGGAGATGACCGGTGAGCGAGGCCAAGCTTGCGTTTCGAGCTCCCTCGGGTACCGGCTCTCGTACGCGCTGGCGCCACCAGGCCACCGGGTGACCGCCGCTCGGACTCCGCACCAGGAGGGCGAGCCAACTCGGAAGCGCTGCGATCGGGGTGCCATCGGGATGGTGGACGGGGTCCCAGCGGTAAAGACCGCCCGATGCATGGATCGAAGGCGGAGCGACGACGAGGCCACCCTCGGCACGCAGGTCGACGCCAGGGGTGAGAGCGACGCGGCTGCGGAGCGACTCGCCGGAGGATGCGAAATAGAGGTGGCGACCGCCGCCGCCGGTCCGAACTTCCACCGTTGAGGGCAGCGGAGCGCATTCGTCTTCGAGCGCGGCGAGCGCTTCGCTACCGCCGTGGCGAGGATCGATGTCGACCACCGCAAGGCCCGAGATCTTGCCCGTGACGATCCCGATATTCGCGTTCGGCCAGCGGCGAAACCAGGCAGTGACCTCGCCCGGCAGAGGGAGGCGGCGCTGAAACTCCTCCCAGCGCACAAGCGGCCGCTTCCCGCGCCCTTCGATGGGGACGACGGCCCACCCACGGCGCAGGTATGCGAGCCCCGAGCGTTCGGCGGAGTCTTCCACCATCGTGAAAGCGTACCGCCGGACCTGAGTTTTCTGCGAAGCCTAACCCGGGAGCTAGAGACCGCCGGGAATCGCCGTGCGGGCTCCGATGGGGCAGTAGTCGGTGCAGACGAGCCCGGCGTCGCCCCGGCTATCGCGAGCGATGTGCGAGGGCGGCGCGGATCGAATACCCGCAGCCTCGACGCCCACATAAGCGATCAGGGCGAGGCCAGCGAGCCCTAGAGTAATCGCGACGGCTTCCCTGAACATGACCCCTCTTGCGCGAACACCTCTTCGGAAAAGGTGAGGCTCCACGAGAGAAGAGCAGGATTCATGCCATCGATTCGGCCTTCGCGGCGCTTCGAGAAGGCACGGGGGAGGCGCGGAGACCCTCAAATGCCGCCTAATGTGGCAGCCCCCGGTGCCACCGCCGCATGGGGATGCGCGGGTGCTCCTTCCGCGCGGGCTTCGCCCCGACCACGCCCAAGCCGCAAGCGGCGCTCCTGCAAGAGGCCCTCTGGCAGGCGGGCTCCAGTGCACGGCATGATCGTTCAAATGACGCTTCGCATGTGCATTCTCGTGGCGGGCGCCTCTGTGCTGGTCAATCAAGCCGCCCTCGGCTGCCGACACTACCGGCCCTCCCTCGGCGAAACGCTCCAGCGCGCCTACGCGGCTCCTTCGGGCGAGCGTCCCTTGGCCCTCCTAGAGGCCGCGGCTTGTGCCCAAGACCCGCGGCGCAGCCCGCAGGCGCTGGAGTAGCTGACACAAATGAACGTATGCGTGGTGACGGGTAGCGCTTCGGGAATTGGCGCCGCGATCCGCAGACGCCTTGAGGCGGAAGGCACGCGTGTGATCGGAGTGGACCTGCGCCATGCCGAGGTAGAGGCCGACCTCGCAGGCCACGAAGGACGTGTGCGCGCGCTTTCGGAGGTGCTTGAGTGCTGTGGAGGGCGCCTCGACCAGCTGGTCGTGTGTGCGGGGATTGGTGCCCACAGCCAGCCGCCGTCCCGCGTCGCTGCAGTGAACTACTTTGGTGCCGTCGATCTTCTTGACGGTCTCCTTCCCGCCCTTCAACGCGGAGCCACACCCGCGGCGATTGCGATGTGCTCAAACTCCGCGCAAATGGCCCCCCTCGACCAGCACCCCTACGTCCTTGCGCTGCTCGCCCACGATGAAGCGGAGGCCGCTCGGGTCGTGGATGCTGCCCAGAGCTCGATCATCGCGTACATGGGATCGAAGCATGCCCTTGGACGCGCGGTGCGGCGGCGGGCGCCCGCTTGGGGCCGAGCGGGCGTGCGGCTCAACGCCATCGCACCCGGGCCTGTCCGCACTCCGCTCCTCGAGGGTGATCTCGCGGACCCCGTGACTGGCGCTGCCATCCGCAAACTTTCCGTCCCCCTCGGGCGCATGGGCGAGCCCGAGGAGATTGCGGAGCTTGCCGCCTTCTTGCTCGGCCCCAAGGCGTCTTGGATCCATGGTGGCGTCTACTACATCGATGGCGGGAACGACGCCGAGATCCGCCCCGATCGCTTCTAGCGCGCCCGAGCCGTGAGTGGCTCTTGCCGGCACTCGGCCTCCGCGGCGCACGGGTCGCTGTCGAGGCGCGCGAAGGTCGGGTTTACCCTGGCCACCTTGACTGCGTTCGGAGGGGGGGCGGCGTAGACTTCCCGCGGCGCCGACCCCGTGGGGTACGAGCACTCACCATCCCTCCGCACCCGCGCTAGGTGCCCGTGCGGATACGGATTTTTGTCTTGCCCCGGGCATAGCGAGCTGGCATTATTTACCGGCCGTTCAGTGCCCCATTAAAGACCCATTCCTGCAGGAGTGTATCCATGCGCCTACGCTTGTTTGCGATTCTCGCGGTTGCCGCAGCGGCCGTTCTTGTGACGCCGGCCTTCGGCCTGCCGAACGACTTCAGCTCCCAGTTCATGCTGTTCGAGTCGGGCCAGGTGCGACCGCTCGCGCTCTCCCCGGACGGCACGCGGCTTTTCGCGGTCAACACACCCGGCAACACACTTGAGATCTTGAATGTGGGCGCAGGCGGCGTGGCCAAGGTCTCCTCCGTGCCCGTGGGTCTTGAGCCGGTCGCCGTGGCCGCCCGCAGCAACACGGAAGTGTGGGTCGTGAACCACCTCTCCGATAGCGTGAGCATCGTCGATGTGAGTGCGATCCCGCCGCGCGTGACGCGCACCCTCCTCGTGGGCGATGAGCCGAGTGACATCGTCTTCGCCGGTACGGGCGGGACCCGGGCCTTCATCACCACAGCCCATCGCGGCCAGCAGCGCACCGATCCGTCACTGGCCTCCGTCCCGGGGGCGGGCGATCCCCAGCTCACGACCCCGGGCATCGGCCGCGCGGACGTCTGGGTCTTCGATGCCACGAACCTCGGCACGACGATCGGCGGGATCCCGCTCCAGATCGTGACCCTCTTCGGAGATACGCCGCGCGCCCTCACGGTCAGCACCGACGGCAATACCGTCTATGCCGCGATCTTCCACTCCGGCAATCAGACCACGACCATTTCCGAGGGCCTGGTCTGCACAGGCTTCCAGGTCGGCTCCGGAAAATCCTGCACCAGCAGCCAAGGCTTCGTGAGCCCGGGCGGTAACCCTGGGCCGAGCACCAACTCCGCGGGCAATCAGGCGCCTGAGGTCGGCACCATCGTGAAGTTCAACCCCGCAAGCGGGAAGTGGCTGGACGAGATCGGGCGGGACTGGAGCCAGGACGTGCTCTTTAGCCTCCCGGACGACGATGTCTTCACCATCAACGCCAACACCTTGGCGCAAGGCACTGTCTATACCGGCGTCGGCACGACGCTTTACAACATGGCCGTGAATCCCGTGACTGACCCTAGCAACCCCCATTACGGGAAGATCTATGTCTCCAACACCGATGCCCACAACCTGACGCGCCGTGAGGGCCCCGGTGTCTTCGGCTGCCCGCCCGGGGTGCCGACCCCCTGCACCGTCCAGGGACACCTCGCCGAGTCCAACATCAGCGTGCTCTCCGGCACGACCTCGACGATGGTTCACCTGAATAACCAGATCAACTACCACGTCCTGCCGGCGCCCTCGGGCGTGGCGCAGGAGAGCCTCGCCATCCCGACCGGGATTGCGATCTCCCCCGATGGCACGACGCTCTACGTCGCTGCCTTCGGCTCGAGCAAGATTGGTGTCTTCACCACCGCCGAGCTCGAGGCCAACTCCTTCCAGTCCTCGGCCACCAGCGCCTTCTACATCCCGGTCACGGGAGGCGGACCGAGTGGCCTCGTGATGGACAGCGCGCGCAACCGGCTCTACGTCCTCACACGCTTTGACAACTCGATCTCGGTTGTGAACCTGACCACGGTCTCCGGCTCCCCCACGGGCTCCGAGGTTCTCCATGTCGCGCTTGGGCCTTTCGTTCTCCCCTGGAAGTCGTCTGCGGCGTGCCCAAGCCAAGGTTATTGCTCCGAGCCGGTAAGCGTGGTCACGGGGCGGCCCTTCCTCTACGACGCCCTCGACTTCTCGAGCAACGGCGAAGCCTCCTGCGCGAGCTGCCACATCTTCGGCAACATGGACGACTTGGCCTGGGATCTCGGAAACCCGGACAACCCCGTCACGTCGAACCCGGTCTCGACCCAGTCGAGCACCGTGATAGACCAGACCATCAACCTCGCGAACGTCTCGGGGCTCGTCACGCTGCCCATTATCGGCAGCGACACCACCACAGCTCCCAAGCTGAACGGATCGGGGACGGTGACGGACTTCCATCCGATGAAGGGCCCGATGACAACCCAGACCCTTCGTGGCATGGACAACAGCGGCGCCATGCACTGGCGAGGAGACCGCGCCGCCCCTGACACGACCGGAGTCACTTGCCCGAGCACGGATGACAGCTGCGCAAACCTTGCCTTCAACAACTTTAACGTGGCATTCACTGGACTCGTTGGGAACAGTACCCAGCTCTCGGGAAGCCAGATGCAGGAGTTCACTGACTTCGCGCTGCAGATTGCCCTTCCCCCGAACCCGATCCGCGCACTCAACAACTCGCGCACCTCGGACCAAACGGCAGGCTTGAACCTCTTCGAAAGTACGTCACCTCTCGCGGATGGGGTGAGTGCCACGGTGAACGGGTCTCCGGCCGGCTTCGCCTGCGAGGGTTGTCACGACCTGACCCCGGCCTCGGGTCACTTCGGTACCGGTGGAAAGTGGAGCTTTGAGAACGAGACCCAGGTCGTAAAGATCCCGCACCTGCGCAACGCCTATCAGAAAATTGGGATGTTCGGCACGGCCGACGTGCCCTTCGATAACCCGCTGAAGCAGGCGTTCCAGGGTCCCCAGATCCGCGGCTTTGGCTTCCTGCACGACGGCAGCACCGATACGCTCTTCCGCTTCCTGGAGGCGACGGTCTTCAATGGCTCTGGTTTCGGGGGCGCCTCCCCCACCGGGGATCCGCTCCGCCGTCAGGTGGAGCAGTTCGTTCTCGCCTTTGACTCCGACTTTGCTCCGATCGTGGGCCAGCAGGTGACCCTCACGAGCACAGCGAACTTCGCGAACTGCACACCGGGATCGTCCACCGACCCGACCTGCGCGCGCATCGACCTCATGGTCGCGCGGGCCTCGACCGCCTTCGTTTCGAAGTTCGCGAGCGGAAACGCCGCGGGGGGGAACACGACCGAGTGCGACCTCGTGGTGAAGGGGAAGATTGGCGGCGTGCCGAAGGGCTGGGTCCGAGTGGCGGCAGGGACCTTCCAGCCCGATGATGGCAGCGCGAACGTGAGCGATGCGACGCTCCGCGCCCTCGCCCAGACCGCGGGCCAGGAGCTCACCTACACCGCCGTTCCCCCGGGCTCGGGCGTACGCATCGGCATCGACCGGGACCTGGACGGAGTTTTGAACGGCAAAGACAACTGCCCGGGCACTGCGAACGCAAACCAGGCCGACGCGGATTCGGACGGGGTGGGTGACGTGTGCGACAACTGCCCGTCGAAGTACAACCCGAATCAGCTGGACACCGACGCCAACGGGGTCGGCGACGTGTGTCAGGCCCAATGCATTGGAATTGCCGGGGTAACGAGCATTACCGGCACCTCGGACAACACCTCCTATGCCAATCAAACGCTCGGGATTAGCGGCACTGGGTTCGGCCCGAACCGCCAGGTCTGGATCGGTGGGGTCGAATCACCGAGCGTCCAGAATAACGGGGCGGGACTACTCGCTCAGTTACCCAGCGGGTTGCCGTTGAACCAGGCGCTTCCGGTGGTTGTGGTGAATCCGGAGGGCTGCCAGTCCCAGGAGAACGTGACGCTCACGGTGATCCCGAATGCGAGCTGCGGCCTGCTCGGAATCGAGCCCCTCGCGCTGGTCGCGGGCCTTGCGGCCGCGCGCGGCCTGCGCAGGAGGCTTGTGTCCTAAGCCCGCATTCCAAGCCCAAGAAAAGCCCTCCAGCTCCTCGCGCGCTGGAGGGCTTTTCCTTTTCAGCCAAGCCCTGTGCGCAGGAGCCAGTCCCTCCGCCCGATCGTCCGGTTCGCGCCCGAGAGGCTGCCCTTTGGATGGGTGCGAAAGCCAAGGTGCCGGGCCCTTTCTCAGGCAAAGTGCGGTTGGAAATGACAGGAGAAACGGCGTTCGGAGGCTTCTATAGCGCGAGAGCTGCATACTTGCTGAGTGTTGCCGCAAGAAGGGCAAACGTCCGGCGCCGTGTCGATGCGGCAGCGGAAGGTGACCGGAACCTCCCCTTTAGTTCGGGGTTCATTCACCCGAACGACATCTATGGGAGAGGCTCCTTCAGGGGCGCGAGCGCCCTGGAGCGAGTGGCATCGTGACCTAGCCGTGGGGAGATGCCAGATCAGAAAGAAGAAAGAAGGCAACCATGGACCGCAAAAAGAAGGGGTGGGAGCACGAAGGCGACACCTGGCTCCATCCCGAGCGCGAGTTTTACGTGGTCGAGGATACGGCGCCGAAATTTGTGAGCACTGACTCCGGACGCACAGTCGAGTACCTCGTCATGCCCGCAGGCGGAGACAACACCGCAGGCTTCCCGGTCGCGACTTTTGCGACGCTCGAAGAGGCCCTCGCTGAAGCCGACCGGCGAGCAAAGAACCAGCGCTAACCACCCCGAGGTCACCCCTCCCTCGATTCTGTGGACAGGACCGGGCATTCCGAAGGCCCGACCGGCCGCGTCTTCTCGCAACGAGCGACAAGATCCGGAGGCTCCGCGCGGAGCTCCCCTGCTTCACGGGGGGCAAGCAGTCAGGGGCGCAAGACGAAGGCGTCTGTGGCACGCTCGACGCCTGTGTCGGCTGACACCCGCGAGCGGCACGCAGCGTCCCTCGGCGTCGCGCCGTGGCTTCCCCTTCTCTTTGTACTGGTGATTTTCGAGACGAGCTGGATCGCCTTTGCGATGGGGCAACCCCCGCTACTCCCCGACGAGCCGCGGGAGGCCGCGATCGCGCTCGAGATGGTGCAGTCGGGCACCTGGGCGGTTCCCACACTCAACGGGAATCCCTTTGTCGAAAAGCCGCCGCTCCCCTATGTCGCGTCGGCTCTCGCCTGCCGCCTCACCGGATCTGAAGCGGTCGGCGTTCTGCGTCTTCCCCAACTCGTCGCCACGTTCGCGACGCTCGTCGCTCTCTTCGCACTGGGCCGACGACTCGGTGGTGCGGCGGCCGGCATGACCTGTGCGCTCCTTCTGGCAACCACGGTCGAGTTCTTTCGGACCAGTCTGCGACTTGTCGTTGACCCCGAGCTACTCGCGTGGACGAGCGGCGCGGTCGTGGCCACCGTCGAGTGGTGGCTGGCCGAGCGCCCCGCGGCGCGGGCGGGCTGGTGGGTCGCCACCTGCGGATCGCTCGCCCTCGCTGTCGCCACCAAGGGTCCGGTGGCTCTCGCGTATCACGGCTCCGCCATCCTCGGGCTCCTGATTTTTGGCGGGAGGGCGGGACTCGCGCGACTCCCTGGGCTCATAGCGGCGTATCTCGTTTCCCTCTCTCCCCTCGGCGCCTGGGCGCTCGCACTCTTTGCGCGCGGTGGCTGGGATCTCGTCTCGGAGGCGCTGCTCCGCAACTCGTGGGGGCGTTTAACGCGGGCGGAGCTTGGCCACAAGGCACCCCTTTGGTTCTACGTGAAGGTTCTCCCGGTCGTCCTCGCGCCTTGGACGCTCCTTGCCCTGGGCGGTCTCAGGACTGCCTGGCACAGTGCCCGCGACGCCGGGACTGAGCGTGGGCGCGCGACCGTGCTGCGCGCTGCGCTCGGTTGGGCCGCGGGGAGCCTTCTCGTCCTCAGCGCTTCGGCCGCGAAGCGAGAGCTCTACCTCCTGCCCGCGCTCCCCGCCTGGACGCTCTTGGCTGGATCGGTGCTCACTGACGCGGCGCGAGCTCGCCGCCTCGAGGGTCTCCCCCGCTTTGTCCTCCTCACCACGCTCGGCGCGCTGGCCGGGGCGAGTGCAGCAGGGAGCATTCTCCTCCCGAGACAGGGCCACCCCGAGGCGCTGCTCTTACTGCTGCCCGCAATGCTCTTCGGCGTGCTGATGCGAGTGGCCTTTAGGCGTTGGCCCGCCTTTGCAAGCCCAGTCCTTTTCGGGGCAATCGCCCTCGCGGCGGTGGGCGCGGCACCGTGGCTCATGGAACGCGACGCTGCGCGTAGCTCGATCGAAGCGGCTCGCAGCGCACTCGCCCAGGCCGCGGACCGAGCCGACCGCGTGTATGGCGTGGGGCTTCGGGAGCGCGACGTGAGTGTGCTCTCCCTGGCCCTGCGGCGCAGGTTCACGGAGCTGGACGATCTTGGGCAGCTCGGCGGCCCTGCTGCGCCGCTCGCGCAGCGTACGCTCGTCGTTTCGAGCGGGACCGCACCGCTTGTGCTGGGCCCCGACCTCTTGGAAAGAGCCTCGGTCGAGGGCGAGGGCTCCGCTCCCCTGGGCTCCCAGCGTCTCTTCTTCTCCACCCTCGTGAAGCGAGAGTAATGAGGCGGGTGCCAGGCGGAGGAGTGCCCGATCCGGGTCCTCCTCGCTTCTTCATGTTGAATTTGTACTGTTCGCGCCCTTGAAGCCGGCTCTCAAAGTCGCGTTCGGGACCCTCGTGATCTACGCGATCGTCTGGGCAGGCTCGTTCCATTTTCGCGACGAGCTCGACCGCCCTCTCCTTCTCGCCGTGAACCACTGCTCCACGCTGCCTGGGCTGAATGCGCTCATGATCCTCGTCACCGATTTCTCGGTTCCCTACGTTGCCGTGCTCCTCTCCCTCTGGGGCCTGGGCGCAGAAGCCGTCGAGCGGGGCTTCGTGCGCGCGAGGGCGCTCGAAATCGCGTTCCCCGTCGTTGGCTGCGGGATCGCCCTGTGGCTCTCGATCTCGTTCTTGCCGACCTATACGGAATGGACGGCGCCGCTTGCCACATCGCTCCTGGCGATTGCGGGACTGTTTTGGGCCGGAAGAAGCTATCGCCGTTTGCCGCCCGAAACCCTGACGCGGCTTCGCCGCGCGTTTTGGCTGAGCCTGCTTTCGATCCTCATCGTCGAAGCCTGCATCGAGCTCCTGGTATGGCACACCCCATTCCGGCCACGTCCTTTCGCGCACGAGAACGCGCTTTGGAACTCCGCCTTGCTCGCCGTTCCCGACGAATATGTCCGGCACGGAAACTCCTACGTGTCGGGACACGCCGCCGCGCTGTTTGCGCTCCTTACGCCTTTCATCTGGGCCGTGAGACGAGCGAGCCTGAAGATCCTGCTCCTCGCCTGGGCGACCCTTCACGCAATCTCTCGCGTGTACGTGGCCGCGCACTTTCCCTACTGCGTCGTCATGGCGAGCTTTCTTGGGGCTTCGGTCGGTACCCTCCTGGTCTGGGCAACGGTCGGAGTGAAGGCGCGCGCGGGCTGGGCGCCGGCCGGGACCGCCGCGTACCGAGCAGCCGAAGACACCCGCATCGGAGCCGAGTCTTAGGCGCAGCTCGGGGAGCCCTCGCGGCGCCCGAGTCTCCTCGCACAGCGCGGATCTCCCGGGTTGGCACGCACCACCATGGAACCGCTTGCCCTTAGGCTTTCTCGCGCCGCTTTAGGGCAAGTCGAAGCCCCCGCTCGGCGTCGATCTCCTTGGGATCTGTCGCGATTGCGGTCCGGAAGTGTTTCTCTGCGGCCGCAGCGTCCCCGTCTTCGAGCATCATCTGACCCAGGATAGCGTGGGCCTTTGCGTGGTTCTTGGCCTGCCGAACGAGCTGGAGGGCGACCTCTCGGGCCCGCCCGCGCGCGCTCGAACGCGCGGCGGCGTCGCCCAGGGCGAGGGAGGCAGTCCACGCCGCGTACAGCTGGTACTCGAGCTCGCCGGAGCGAAGCGTAAGCGCACGCTCGAACTCCTTCGCGGCGCCGGCCGTGACACCTTGCCGCAGAAGCTGCTTCCCGCGCTGGAAGAACTGCTCCGCCCCGAGTTCGGCCTCTTTGCGGCTGCGGGTAGCGTCGGACGCCCTCCGAACGGCCAGGGAGCGCAGCCTGCGCAGCGCCTCCTCCGGCCGCACGCCCTTTTGTGTGGACTGCGGCGCGGGGGATCGGATCGGATCTGACTTTTGGACGGCGCGCGCCGCCGGCGGCGGGCTCGCGTGGGGCGCCTTTTTGATCGGCCAATCATGGAATTCCAAGGCGCGGGCAATCATCAGCGCGGCCAGCAGCTGGCCGGCATGCAGCGCGTCCAATGTGCCGTCCTGCCGCACGACAGCAAGCGTGCGTTCGCCGGTAAGGCCCCGCAAAAAGCGCTGCTCTGCCGGGTCGAGCTGAAAGCGCTCCACGAGCGCCGTCAGCTCTCCGCGCACCGCGGGATGCCGGGTCTCATGCGGCGCGAGCAACACCGAGATGCGTCGCGCATCAAAGTGTGTCTTCACGCCCCGCAGCATCACGGTCTCGGCAGGAGCGCAGCGGAACGCTTCCGCGTGCTCGGGGAGCACGACGCGTGGGCGGAACGAGAGATCGACGTGTTCGAAGTGGAAACAGGCAACCACCTTTTCTTGCACCTGCGTCACGAGCGCCTCATACACTTCAACGGGGGTGAGGAGTCCAAGCTCCACCAAGGCCTCCCCCATCCGGAGAGGCTCGTGCTCGACCAGGCTGTCGGTCATGCGCTGGATCACGCGGACGTAGTCCTCCTCGCGCAGGGCGCCGTGGCGCAAGAGGAGGCGACCCAGGGTCTCGCGGATCGTGCCCCCCTCTGCGAGCACGGGGTCGCCGCAGTGCAGGTAGATGTCGGTGCGGATGCCGTCGGCGCGGACCTCGATCACCCCCGTCTCGCGGCGCTCTTTCAGCTCGACCAAGAGCTCCGCGAGGGAGGGCCCCGGGCGACCCTCGTCCCCAAAAGGTGCCGAGCCTCCAAGCAGCCCGTCGATCGCCACGAGAAGCCGGGCGGCATCAAGGGGCGGTTCGAGCAGCGCGTCGGGGCGGAGCTCCTCGGGCAAGCTCTCCAGGATTCGGGCGGCTTGTCCTCCGGCATCCACCAGAAAGACACCCGGCGGGGCCGGGCCCTCCTTCAGCGCCGCACAGAGACTCACCGGATCGATGTTCGCGAGAGGGACTTGCAGACACACCACGTCGACAGTGCCCGAGTGCACCGCCACGATGGCCTCCGCCGCGTCGGAGGCGAGGCTCACCAACACCCCGCGTACACGCAACTCTTCGACCGCTCGCTCGGCGGCGCGATCCTTGAATCCCACGAGGA
This sequence comes from Myxococcota bacterium, assembly GCA_036758525.1. Lineage (GTDB taxonomy): Bacteria > Myxococcota_A > UBA9160 > UBA9160 > UBA9160 > UBA9160. Next base: position 1,224 of record DAIOWK010000068.1, on the reverse strand, counting down.
GGACTCGCAGTCCATGCTTCCGCTCGTTTGCCAACGCTCACCTGGATTGATGGGAAATCGCAACTCCCGTCCCGCTTGCGTCATCGGTTTGCCGGTTCCAAAACTCGATCCGGGAAAAACCGGAGGTGCGCTAGACCCGGGAGGGGGTCTGATAGGCGCGCAGCTCCGGGATGCGCGCGGCCACAACCGCCAGGACGACGAGACAGCCGACTCCGCCGCTCACCACGGAGAAGGTGGCGTTGGTCAGCGCTGCCACGAAGCCGGACTCGGCTCCGCCCAGCTGGTTTGAGGCTTGGATGAAGAGCATGTTCACGGCGGAGACGCGACCCCGGATCTCATCGGGGGTCGAGAGCTGGATCGCGGTCGAACGCATGATGACGCTCAGCTGGTCCGCCATGCCGGCGACCATGTAGGTGGCTACCGAGAGCGGGAACGCGCGCGAGAGCCCAAAAGCGATCGTTGCCACGCCGTACACTCCGACCGCCAGGAGCAGCGCGCGCCCTGCGCGCCGGACGGGCGGGCGGGTAAGCATGAACAGCCCCATGAGCAGCGACCCCATCTCGAGGGAGGCTGCGAGGACGCCATATCCCTGCGCACCTCTGCCAAGGATGTCGTACGCATAAATCGGCAGCAGTGTGGAGGCTCCTCCGAAGATCACCGCGAACATGTCGAGCGTCATGCAGCCAAGGACGACCGGGCTGCGGCGCACGAAACCGACGGCCTCGCGGATCGCCCGCACGCTCATGGCGCCACCCGCTGCCGCAGGCTGCACGGGGTGCAAGAACAACAGGAACATGAAGGCGAGGGCGATGAGCCCGCCATAGAGCGCGTAGACCGTGCGGACCCCCGTCTGCGCGATGAGGAGCCCCTGCAGCGCGGGACCCGTGACGAAGGCCAGGGCCATCGTGGTGGAGGCGAAGACGACCGCACGGGGGAAGGCCTCCTTGCCCACCAGGCCAGGCAGGAAGGCTGCGCGCGCGGGGCTATCGAAGGCTCCTGCGGCGGCGATCAGGAACACAGCCCCGAAAATCAGCGGAACGCTTACAAAGCCCCGGTCCGTGGCGAGGTAGAGAAGCGTTCCTGCCGCGATTGGCGGGAGCTGCGCGAGCATGAGCACCCGGCGGCGATCGAAGGTGTCGGCCACCGCGCCGCCGGGCATGGTGAGGAGAAGCGCCGCCGAGAACTGCACGAGGCCGACAAGACCCATCTGGAAGGGGGAGTGCG
>DAIOWK010000067.1:0-13458 GCA_036758525.1 Myxococcota bacterium | reverse complement strand
TCTTCTACCGCCTGAACGTCATTCCCATCCACATTCCTCCGCTGCGCGAGCGCCCTGACGACGTCCCGACGCTCGCGGAGTTCTATGTGCGCAAGCACGCCGGTGGAGCGCGCCGGGCGCTCACACCCGAGGCGATCGGCCGTCTCCAGCACTGCCGCTGGGAAGGCAATGCGCGGGAGCTCGAGAACGTGATCGAGCGCGCCCTGGCGCTCAGCGAGAACGTGGAGATCCGCCCCGAGGATCTGCCCCTTGGAGCAGAGGAGGAGGCCGAGGCGGCAGAACGCTCTCCCGAGAACCTGACCCACGCCGCAGCCCACCGGCGGATGAGCCTCGAGCAGCTGTGCGACCTCTACATCGACGAGATCCTGCAAATGACCGGGGGCAACAAGGTGCAGGCCGCACGCATTCTCGGCATCAACCGTCGAACGCTCTACCGCCGTGGCGAGCGCAAGGAAGGCCGAGTGCGCTCGGCGGGGGGCGCCTCCGCGATCCCCCACTCGGAGGGACGCACGTGACCCAGTTCTCGAAGATCCTGGTGCCGATCGATTTCTCCTCGCACTCCGCCAAGGCTCTGGAGCTCGCGATGGGACTCGCAAAAACGTCTGGGGGGCGGATCGTTCTCTTGCACGCCTACCACCTTCCCCCCTTGGTGGGAATGCCCGACGAGATCGTGATTCCCCCGGATTTCTGGACCGGAGTGCGCGACGCCGCGGCCCGCAAGCTCGAGAAGTCAGCCCAGAAGGTGAAGGCGGCGGGTCTTCCGGTGGAGACCCACTTGGTCGAGTTCGCGCCCTCGGACGCGATCGTGGAAACCGCGAAGAAGACAAAAGCCGATCTCATCGTGATGGGAACGCGCGGCCTGACGGGGCTCAAGCACGCGCTGCTCGGGAGCGTGGCTGAGCGTACACTCCGCTTGGCCCCGTGCCCGGTACTCACGGTGAAGGATGAGGCGGCGAGCTAGCTCGTCGCTCGAGGTAGCGCCTCTCGAGGGCGCCGCGTACGCAGATCGTTCACCTGCGAATCGAGACGCTCCTCGGCCGGGGCACGTCTCGGGCGCCGCTTGCGCAGACGGTTGAATCCAGGAGGAGGAACTCCATGCCGATCGATCGATTGCTGCGCCGCTCCGTGAAAACCTTGCCGCCGGATGCGACCTGCCAGGAGGCTGCGGCGCTTATGCGAGATGAAAACGTCGGCGCGATCGTGGTCGCCGAGGCGCGCCGTCCGCTCGGCGTGGTCACCGACCGCGATCTCGTCGTACGCGTCGTCGCGCCTGGCGAGGACGCAACGCGCGTCCGGCTGCGCGACGTGATGACCGGAGAACCGATCTTCGTGTCTGCAGAGTGCTCGCTTGAGCAGGCGATCGCCGCGATGCGCGATCTCGCGATCCGCCGCGTACCGATTGTCGATGCCGAGGGCCTGCTACGGGGACTGGTGTCGATGGACGACCTGCTCGTGCTGCTGGCCCAGCAGTTTTCCGACCTTGCGCACACGATCCGCAAGGAGATCGAACCCCCGATCTAGGCCCCGGGTGGCCTCGGGCCCCCCTGGGCCCTTCGCGCACGGGGTCTTGGGCAGTTCGCTGCCACCGGTCGCCCGGAGCAGCATAGGCCGGCTGGTAGCCCGCCTAGTTATTTCCCCACAGCCCCAGAGTGTGACCAGTCTTCTTCCCCCATCGGGGAGGAGGGATACCCGAAGTATCCGAAAGAAGCCTTCCCGAGAACGCTGGGCAATGGCATGGTATTTGCGACACAGGAATCAGGAGGTTTGCCCCATGGAGAGCCACGGCACGCCTTATGATCTGGAATCCCTGGAAACGCAAACGGCTCGACCCCGCGTCGGAGCGTTCGACCGTTGGATCGCGCGCAAGCTCCTCGCTGCCCGGGGCAATCCGCCCGTCCCGATCCGGCTATGGGATGGGAGTGAGGTGGGGCCCGGCGCCGAAACTGCGGTCGGGCGATTGCGAATCGCCGATCGCAGTACGCTCTTGCGCCTCGTCGCACAAGGGGAGCTCGGATTTGGTGATGCCTACAGCGAAGGCAAGATCGAGATCGATGGCGATCTCGTGCAAACCCTGACCGCGCTTTTCAATGCAGCGGAGCCCAAGGGATGGCTGACGCGCCTTATGACGCGTCGCAACCGGCCGAGAGCGCATACCCACACCCTGGGCGGGTCCCGTGAAAGCATCCATCACCACTATGACCTTGGGAACGACTTCTATGCGCTCTGGCTCGATGCCGCCATGGTGTACACCTGCGCCTACTTCCCGACGCCGACCGTGAGCCTCGAAGAGGCGCAGGAGGCGAAGCTCGAGCACGTCTGCCGGAAGATTCGCTTGCGCAAAGGGGAGCGTGTGCTCGAAGCTGGCTGTGGCTGGGGAGCGCTCGCTCTTTATATGGCGCGACGACACGGTGCACGGGTCACCGCCTTCAACATTTCTCGGGAACAAATCGCTTACGCGAGGGAGCAAGCGGAGCGTCAGGGGATCGGATCGCTGGTCGAGTTCGTGGAAGACGACTACCACAACGCACACGGCCGCTATGATGCGTTCGTATCCGTCGGCATGCTCGAGCACGTGGGACCCGAGAACTACGAGGCGCTTGGACGCGTGATCGACCGATCTCTCCATGCGGATGGGCGCGGCCTGATTCACTCGATCGGGCGCCCCCAATCCGTACCAATGAATCGATGGATCGAGCGGAGGATCTTCCCAGGCTCCTATTGCCCCACCTTGTCCGAAATGGCCCGCGTTCTTGAGCCGTGGAATCTGGGCGTGCTGGACATAGAGAATCTGCGGCTTCACTACGCGAAGACGCTCGAGCACTGGCTCGAGCGCTTCGAGAACAACGCGGATCAGGTGCGTGCCCGCTTCGACGAGCGCTTCGTCCGCACCTGGAGGCTCTATCTGGCGGGCTCGATCGCGGCCTTCCTTTCCGGCTCGTTCCAGCTGTTCCAGCTGGTTTTCGCACGCGCCGGGAGCCACGCCGTGCCTTGGACGCGGGAATACCTGTACACCCAGAGTTAGCGCGGAAGGAGCCGGATGCGATCGTTCGACGTTCTGATCGTGGGTGGCGGACCGGCGGGCTCATCCTGTGCATGGAAGCTACGTCACTCGGGCCTGCGGGTCGCAGTGTTGGATCGCGCGAACTTTCCGCGCGACAAGGTTTGCGCGGGATGGATCACGCCGCAGGTCGTTGATGAGCTCGAGCTCGACCTCGAGGAATATGCCAAGAACTACACCTGCCAGGCCTTCCACGGTTTTCGGGTGGGCGCGCTCGGGGGAGAGGACGTCGCCGTCGACTACGGAAGGCCCGTGAGTTTCGGCATTCGGCGCTGCGAGTTTGATAGCTACCTGCTCAGCCGCTCGGGGGCCGAGCTGTTGCTCGGCGAGAGCGTGCGCTCGGTGCGGTCGACGGAGGGCGGCTGGGTCGTGAATGATTCGCTCCAGGCATCTCTCCTGGTGGGCGCGGGGGGACATTTCTGTCCGGTGGTGCGTCTTCTGCACGACGCCCCGGGCGATCCCGGCGTCGTCGTTGCGGCGCAGGAAGTGGAGTTCGCCCTCGACGATCGCGCGGCCGCCGCCTGTAGCGTACGGCCCGAGCTCCCCGAGCTCTACTTCATGGATGATTTGCGAGGCTATGGCTGGGCGGTACGCAAAGGGGCGTTTCTGAACGTCGGCCTCGGCCGGCAGGATACCCACGATCTAGGCGTTCACGTCGGGCGCTTCTTGGATTTCTTGCATGGGCGCGGCGCGCTTCCCCCGGGCAGCCCGCGAAAACTCCGCGGACATGCCTACCTGCTCTATGGGCTGTCGCCGCGCCCGCTGGTCGAGGATCGCCTCCTCCTCGTGGGAGACGCGGCGGGACTCGCCGACCCACGAAGCGGCGAGGGCATTCGGCCCGCCATCGAGTCCGGTCTCCTCGCCGCCACGGTTCTTCAGCGTGCCGAGGGTCGATACCATCGGTCGGAGCTCATGCCCTACGAAGAGGCCATGGTCCGGCGCTTCGGGCGCCGGGACGCGCGTGCCGTCTCTGCGCTCTCGACCCTCGTGCCGCAGGCTCTGCGGCCCCGGATCGCGCGCTGGGCCCTCGCCAGCCGCTTTGTTGCCAAGCACGTGATCCTCGACCGCTGGTTCTTGCACCGCGACCTCGCGCCGCTCCCCGCGACCTAGGCCGGTGAAGGCCTCCTCGAGCGTGGGCCAGGTCTCCCCGAGCGACGTCGAAGACTTGAGCTTGGCCGCTCTCGAGGCTGAGCGTGGGGAGTATCTGTGAGCGATCCGAGTGGCAATGAGCGCGCGGGACGGAATGAGGCGCGTTTCGCGGAGCGGGCCGAGATGCTGGGCCAGATCGCGTTTGAGACCCGGGCTACACAGAGCTTTACCGGCCGTACCGAGCTTTCGCCGCGCGTCCTCGCGGCCATCGCTCGTGTCCCACGACACGAGTTCGTACCGGAGGAGCTCCGGAGTCGAGCGTATCAGGACGGCCCGCTCCCCATCGGGTACGGACAGACGATTTCACAACCCTTCGTGGTTGCGCTCATGACCGACCTCGCGGAAGTCGCGGAAACCTCACGCGTTCTCGAGATCGGAACAGGCTGCGGCTACCAGACGGCCCTTCTCGCGGAGCTCGCGGGGGAGGTCTTCACGATCGAGATCGTGCCAGAGCTCGCCGCCGCGGCCCGCGCGCGCCTTTTGCGTCTTGGCTACACAAAGGTGAAGGCACGGGTAGGGGATGGCTATCTCGGGTGGCCGGAAGAGGCACCCTTCGACGCGATCGTCGTGACGGCGGCGGCTCCCGTCGTCCCGCCTCCCCTTGTCGCGCAGCTCTCGCCCGGGGGCCGCCTCGTGATTCCCGTGGGACGCGCCTACCAATCGCAGGAGCTCCTGCGGATCGAGAAGGACGCCGCCGGAGTGGTACACGAGCGGGTCATCCTCCCGGTGGCCTTCGTCCCGCTGGTTCACGATCTGGGTGCCGCGTAGGCATCTCGCCTCGGCCAAAGATCAGTCGAGCATGCGGCGCAGCCGATCGCGCAGGGAGTCGAATTCGCGCAGGAGTGGATGGCTACTCTTGCCTTCCGCAAGTTCGAGGCGCACGCGAAAGTCTTGGAGCCGTGTCTCCATCTCCTCGCGCACCTGCGGGAGACCCGCGGCACGCCGTCCCTTGCGCCCTTTCCGGTGCGCGACTTCCCCGAGGTCCCTGAGCTCGCTCCCGAGCTCTGGGAGGAGGTCGTCGAGCAGGACGATCCCCGCGGGCTCGCTGCCTTCGGTCACAAGGACCCTGCGGATACTGTGGTGAGCCATTTGCTCAATCGCGCGTTCCAAGGGGTCGCTGCCTGCGACGGTGACGACGGGGTGGCTCATGATGGCGACTGCGGTCGTTCGCTCTGGATCCCGACCCCTTGCCACGACGCGAAGGGCAAGGTCTCGATCCGTGACGAGGCCGGTCGCGGATCCATCCTTGCCGGTGACGACCACACAGCCCGCGCGATCCCGCTCGAGGATCGCGGCGATCTCCTCCACCAAGGTGGTCTCCGGAACGGAGGGGATCTTTCGCCGGTAGTGCGCCGCGAGGGGCATCGCTCTCCTCCGCGCCTTAGCTCGCCGCGCGCCCGCCGCTCTCACGTGCGGCACCGCCACCCGAGAGCTGCTTGCGCAGGGCTTCGGCGAGCGCTGTGACCTCGGTCGAGAGCAGGCGCAGCACATCGTCCACACAGAGAAGGCCGACAAGCTTCCCAGCCCGATCGACCACGAGCACGGTGCGCTCCCGCTCAAGCCGCATCACGCGGAGGGCTTGGGCGAGGGAAGCTTGGGCAGGGACCGTCGTTGGCCGGCTTGCGAGCTCGCCCACGGAGACGACCGAGGGGTCGAGCTTTCGGCCGAGAATCCGAAGCGCAATGTCGCGGTCCGTCAGCATGCCCACGGGGCGACCTTCCTCGACCAGGACGACGCAGCCGATCGACTCCCGCTCCATGAGCTGGGCGGCGGCTCGGGTGGTCTCGTGAGCGGGAATCGTGCGCGGCACCCGATAGACGTACGTTGCGACAGGAATGGGTTTCCCTCCGTGTTCGTCGCCGAGAGCCTTCGAACCCACGAAGGCTGAAGGAAGCACGATACGTGCCAGCGCTTTGCTTTCGGGGGACGGTCGTGAAATCAGACGTCGCCCGAGGGGGCTGGCCCTTCGAGCTTGGCCTCGAAAAAGACGAGGCTCCAGCGGTGATCGGTCTCATCGAGGCGCACCAAAAAACGCGCGCCGTCGGCCGTGCGCACGCGGAAGTAGCGGTGGTCTTCCCCTACCCATTGGTCGAGGATCTCGACCACTTTCTGCATGGCGCCGGCGAAGCCAATCCGCCCGGGGACGCTCCCCCGCTCTTTGTCCTGGCGGCTCTCCACGCAAAAGCCCATCGGGGGAACTCTACCGGCGGGCCTCGGACGACGCACGACGGCGTCGAGCACTGAGGCAGAGTGTGGCGCCCGAGGGCCTCATCTGGGGCGGGACGGCACGCCCGCTCGACCGGAAAGAGGCCCCCTTCGAGCGGAGCATCCCTCGGTGGGCGCCGGCACCTCCCGGCGTGGCACACTGTGCGGCGATGAGCCCGAGCGAACTTCACGTGCGCAACGGCCGAATCGTTGCGCTCTTTGCATTCGACATCGCGGCCGCGATCGACCTGCAGTCGATCCCGAGTGTTTTGCGCCCGGAGCGATCGCAGATCATTCGCAGGCGGCCTGCGCCCGAGTATGTGAACTACGTCGAGCCGCCGGTGGAGATCGCGCTCGGGGAGCGTGAGATCGAGCTCGGCGGAGAGAAGCAGCGCGCAGTCTTGAGTGCGCGACTCTTCGACTTTGGCGCTGTGAGCGTCTGCTTCGCCTTCGGGTTCGAGGCTCCGCTCGCGGCGCTGCCCGCGCTGGCACAGCAGATTGCACACGCCGACCTCGCAGGGCTCGCGCGCCGAGCGCTGCACGAGCTCGTGCAGGAGATTCGACCGGCCTTCCGAGAGCTCGGCTTAAATGAGCTCGTCGAGGACTACTATGTGTTCGAGCTCCGGACAGTCGAGCCGGCGACGAGGGCGGAATCCCTGCTCCGCGAGCACGCCTCAGTGCTGGCCGCGACACTTTCTATGGACCCCGCTCCGCTCTCCCCGCAGCAGATCGAAGAGTCGCTGCGCGATGCGATTTCCTATTCGCCGGACGATCTCGTGGTGGCGGAGTGGAGTGGGGCGCTCGTGTGCGATGCCCACGGCGGAGATACCCTCGCCGTGCTTGAGTTTCTGAATGTGCAGCTGCTCGAGATGCGCTTTCTGGACGCCCGCCTCGACCGCGCGCTCGCGGAGTTCTCGCGGGAGGTGTACCGGGCACAGACGCTCTGGAGCGCCGTTCGAGGGCTCTACCGCTCCGCCATTCGGGCGCTTACCGAGCTCATGGTCGAGGTCTTGACGCTCTCCGAGCGCATCGAGAATGCGGTGAAGCTCGCGCCCGATGTCTACTTGGCACGCGTGCACCGCCGCTGCGCCGCACGCCTTGGGCTTCCGACCTGGGAGCGCTTGGTGCAGTCCAAGCTCGAGGCGGTTCGCCACTTGACGACGATTCTCACCGAGCGCGCCGCGGCAAGGCGCGCCGAGGCGCTCGAGATCACGATCATCGCGCTGATCGCGGTGGAACTCCTGCTCGCCGTACTTGGCCGCTTTCGCTCGTGAGGGCAGCGCGCGGCCTCGAACCCCTTCCGGACCGGTTGATCGCCGGCCTTCGACACGCATCTGCGTATCCCGAAGATGCTTCGGCGCGTGGCCGCGTCGCGCACGTGCAGACCCATCTCTCCCACGTCTTTTTGACCGGGGAAAAGGTCTACAAGCTGCGCAAGGCGGTCGCTCTTGGCTTTGTCTGCTTCGCGACGAGGTCGCAGCGTGATGCAGATTGCCTGCGCGAGGTCCACCTCGGGCGCCGCCTCGCGCCCGACGTCTACCTGGGAGTTGCCCCGGTGCGGATTGCGGGGCGTAGGGTGCGGGTCGGACCTGTTTCCGACCTCCTCGCACGCCGGGACGCGGTCGAACACTGTGTGGTGATGCGGCGGTTGGCCCAAGGGCGTGATGCGCTCTCGCTCCTCGGCGCTGGTCGGTTGCGCCCGGAGCAGATCGATCGCGTGGCCGTAGCCGTGGCTCGCTTCCACGCCCACCACAGGCTCACCCCGCGCCAACACGGTTCCGCCTCGGCCTGGCTCGAGCGCAGCGTGGCTCCTGTGCGTCAGAACTTCGAGCTCCTGCGCGAGGCCACCGTCGGTGCGCCGGGACGCCCGGCGCTCTTGCGTGCTGCAACCCTCGCGCGCGCCGAAGTCCTCGCGCGCCGCTTCGTGGAGAGAGAGCGTGCGCGCTTCGAGGCGCGGCGGCGCGCACGGCGGGGCGTCGACGGTCACGGAGACCTGCACCTCCAGCACGTCTTCTTCGAAACCGACGACGCAGCGCCTTTGCTGATCGATTGTCTCGAGTTCCGCGATGACCTGCGACAGATCGATGCGGCAGCCGAGGTGGCGTTTCTCGCGATGGATCTGCGCTACCGCGGCCGCGCCAAGCTGGCCGAACGCTTTCTGCGCAGCTACGCGGCCGCGGCGGACGACTACGACCTCTACGGGGTCGTCGACTACTACGTGCGTTACCGCGCCGCCGTGCGCGCCAAGGTGGCCGCTGTGGCGGCCGCGGACCCGCTGCTTGCGTCCGGGCAAAAGCATGCCGCGGCCGCGAGCGCGAGCCGGCATCTGGCGCTTGCGGCGAAGACGCAGCTTGCTTCGGAGCGAGCTGGCGTCGTCGCACTGTGCGGAATCGTGGGAACGGGAAAGAGCTTCGTCGGACGGGCGGCCGCGGAGGCGCTCGGTGGGGTCGTGATCTCCTCGGACGTGGTGCGCAGGCGTGGCGGCGCCGCTCCCGTGTATACGGAGCGCGGCAAGGATCGTATCTACACGGAGCTGCTCGAGCGCGCAAAGCCCGTCGTCGAATCGGGACGCGTGGCGATTCTCGACGCGACCTTCGACCGGGCACGCCGGCGCGCCTTGGTGCAGCGGTTCGCGGCGGCGCATCGCGTGCCCGCCCTGCTTCTCGAAACGCGCTGCCCCCCCGCGATCACTCGGGCGCGCCTCGCGCGGCGCAAGGCCCTGGGCCGGGATCCTTCACAAGCCGGCCCCGAGCTCTACGCCTGGAGCGCGACCCACTTCGAGCCTCCCGGGGAGTGGCCCGCCGCCTGGCGGCGCTCCCTGTGGACGAACCGCCCCTGGCGCAGGGCGCTGCGGCGGGCTCTTGCCGCCCTACGGGCGAACCGATGAAGCGACTGTGGTATGTAATGGAGCGAAAACCACCTGGAGAGGGAGGTACAAGCATGGCGAATCGTGAAATCCCGTCCACTCGGCAGCGCCTCGCCTGCTGGCTCCTTGGCCTTGTGGTCCTTGCCTTCGTGGCCTCGGCCGCTCCGGCGCGCGCCGGCGAGGAGTACGACCCGAAGATGGCCGGCAATCCCGTGCGGATCGCCGCGTACATCCTCTCCCCGGTCGGCGTCCTCATCGACTACGCGATCATGCGTCCGGCGTGGTGGATCGGGTCCCACGAACCCTTCAAGACCATCTTCGGCCGCACCTGATTCCGCTTCCCGGAAGGCGCCACCCCGCGCCTCGAGAGGGAAAACCCACCTTTCCGCTTGTTGCGGGTGGCGTAGAACGGTATGCTTATTGCATATGACGAGCGCGCCCGCCGCAATTTGGCCTCATCGGAGCTCCTATCCGCCGGCCGTCCGGGCTCTGGCGCAGCGTATCCAGTGATTCGTCGCTTCTCGGTGTGGATGCTCGCCGCCGCCTGCGGCGCCGGGTTCTTGCCCTCCCGAAGCGTCGCACAAGACGCGGACGGGATGGTGATGCGTGGCCTCACCTTCGTGTCGAGTCGCGGTGGCGAGCGGGATCTCGTGCTTCGGGCCGATCGCGCGCGGCTCGATCCCGGCAGCAACGTCGCCCATCTTGAGCGTGTCGAGTCCTCGGTGGACCCCCAAGAGGGAAGCCCTGGATTTGAGATGACCTGCGACGAGGGCGATCTCTTTCTTTCGACCAACGACTTCCTCGCCAAGGGAAACGTCCACGGCAAGACCGCAGACGGCCGCCGCTTCACCACGACCTGGGTGCGCTACGACCACGCGACCGGCGTCGCCTCGACCGACGCTCCCGTCGAGATCCAAGAGGCCGGCGGGAAGTACAAGGGAGGCGGATTCCGCTACCAGGTGCGAGAGCAACGCTTCAAGCTGCTTGGCGGAGCGACCATGGTGCGCGAGCCGTGAGGCGCCGGGCTCGGAAAGCGCCGCTTGCCCTCCTTCTCGTGCTGATGGCTTTTGGAGCTCACGCGACCCGCTCCGTCGCTCAGACGTTGAGTGGGTCGCCGGTTCCGCCGAAACCTTCTATGGCGATTGCCGTGGCGTCCTTTGAGGGGGTAGCCCCCGCGGACTCCGAGGTTCCCGACGTAAGCTCCTTACTCGCGGATCGGCTCGCCACGAAAGGGGTCGGGCAGGTGGTGGGTCCGCAAGCCCTCGGCGTAGGCGCCAAGACCGACCCGTCGGTTGATGACGTGAAGGCCTGGGCCACAAAGGCCGGAGTCGAGGCCGTCGTTGTCGGCCGCACGACGCGGACGGGGCCTGAGCTCGCGATCGAGCTCCATCTTCGTTCGGGTGCGACAGGTCAAGTCGTGGGCAGCTACTCCGCAGAAGTGGAGAAGCCCGAGGCCCTTCCGGGGGCCATCGACAGGCTCGCGGACGACGTGATTGTAGGCTGGCGCAAAGCCCGGCCGCCCACGGCGACCGCGGCGACGAGCGGGGGCAAGCCCGGGGCGGCCCGCCCCGGCGCCGCCGGCGAGGCGAAGAACGGATTCCAGAGTACGGCTCCGATCAGCATCAAGTCCGACGAGCTCGAAGCCATTCAGAAAGAGAAGGAGCGGTTCTTCCTCTTCACCGGACATGTCTTCGTGCAGCAGGACAACGTGACGCTTCACTCCGACCGGCTCGAGGCGTACTACCCGGAGGGCTCGAGCCAGCCGGAAAGGCTTGTCGCGACCGGTCACGTCCTGATCGAGCAGGAGGGCAAGACGGCGATCTGCGATCAGGCCACCTATCTCAATACAGCGCAGCGCATCTTCTGCCGGGGGAGCGGAGAGCTGCGCCAAGGCCAGGACACCGCGCGGGGCAAGGAGATCGAACTCCAGCTCGACACCGAACGGATGTTTATCCGCGGCGACGCCTTGGTGGTGCTGAAGCCCAAGGAAAAAGAGAACGAAGAGAAGGAGAAGGAGCAAGCTCCCCCTGCCGCGCCCGGGGCAACCCCTGCCTCCCCCGCGGCAGCTCCTGCCGTACCCACGGCAACCCTCGGACCCGGGGGCGCGTGATGAAGGGGTTCTTGCTGAGCGCCGAGGGACTTCACAAGCGCTATGGCGAGCGCGAGGTGGTCTGCGACGTCGCGCTCCAGGTGGCGTCGGGCGAGGTGATCGGTCTGCTCGGCCCGAACGGAGCCGGAAAGACCACGACCTTCAACATGATCGTCGGCCGCATCCGGCCCACCGCCGGTCGCGTTCGTCTCGGGGAGCGGGACATCACCGATCTGCCGATGTACCGGCGCGCACGCTTGGGCATCACCTACCTGCCCCAGGAGCCCTCGATCTTTCGGCGGCTCAGCGTCTCGCAAAACGTTTTGGCGATCCTCGAGACGGTCGAGCCCGACTCCTCCTTGCGTCGCGAGCGGCTGCGCGAGCTGCTGGGCGAACTCGGCCTCCAGGACAAGGCGCACCTGCGAGGGGACGCTCTCTCCGGTGGCGAGCGGCGCCGTGTGGAGATCACGCGGGCGCTTGTGCTCGACCCGAAGTTCATGTTGCTCGACGAGCCGTTCTCCGGGATCGATCCGATCGCCGTGATCGACATTCAGAAAATTATCGAGCAATTAAAGGCGCGCGGGATCGGCATCATCATCACGGACCACAACGTGCGTGAGACCCTCTCGATCTGCGACCGCGCCTACATCATTAGTGAGGGCCGGATCGTGCGGCAGGGTACCCCGCTCGAGATTGCATCCGATGCTCGCGTGCGGGAGATCTACCTGGGCGAGAATTTTGAGCTCGCAGGCGGGGTTCGCAGTGAGGCTCTACCGCGGGCGATAGGCCGGCTGTGAGACGGGAGACCTAGCGCTTTGGCCATCGAAATCAAACAGCAGCTTCGCCTGAGCCAGCAGCTCGTGATGACGCCGCAGCTGCAGCAGGCGATCAAGCTCCTGCAGCTCTCACGGCTCGAGCTCGTGAACCTCGTCCAGCAGGAGCTGCAGGAAAATCCCGTTCTTGAAGAGGCGGCTGAGACCGAGGAGCTCCCCACCCCCCCGTCCGAAGTCCAGACCGAAGCCGAGCCGCGCGAGCCCGAGGTGGCCCAGGCCAATGAAGTGGCTCCGGAGCGCGAGCCCACCGACGCCGAAAAGATCGCTGACCTGGATTGGCAGAGCTACATGGACGCGTATCCGCAAACGGGTTTCTCGGAACGCCCGGAGGAGGATGAGCGGCGTTCCCTCGAGAGCACGCTCACGCGGCGTCCTCTGCTCTCCGATCATCTCGAGTGGCAGCTCCAGCTTTCGACCTTTAGCGATGAAGAACGCGCCGTCGCGAGCTTCATCATCGGCAACCTTGACGACGACGGATATCTGCAAGCGACACTCGAGGAGATCGCGCAACATTCCGGCTACCCCCTCGGGCTGATCGAGACGACCCTCGGAAAGTTTCAGGCATTCGATCCGCCGGGAGTGGCGGCGCGGGACCTGCGCGAGTGCCTCCTGCTCCAGCTGCGGGCGCTCGGGATCGATGACCCGCTGGTACGCAAGCTCGTGGAGGACCACCTGGGGGGGCTCCAGAAGCGGGACTTCCGAGGGATCGCCCGTGCCTTGGGTCTCACGGTCGAAGAGGTGGCGGCGGCCGGGCGCGTGATTGCGCGCCTTGAGCCGCGTCCGGGCCGTGCCTTCGGCGGGGAGGACCCCGTCTACATCACGCCGGACATCTTTGTCGTGAAGATCGGCGACGACTTCCACATCCTCTTAAACGAGGACGGGCTGCCGAAGCTCCGCATCAACAGCCTCTACCGGGATGTGCTGCTCCGCGGATCCGGGGCGGCGAAGGACACGAAGGACTACGTCCAGGAGAAGGTTCGCTCGGCGATCTGGCTGATCAAGTCCATTCATCAGCGCCAGCGCACGATCTATAGGGTGATGCAGAGCATCATCAAGTACCAGCGCGAGTTCTTCGAGCGCGGCATCAACTACCTAAAGCCGCTCAACCTACGCGACGTGGCCGACGACATCGAGATGCACGAGTCCACCGTGAGCCGCGTCACGACGAACAAGTACGTCCACACGCCCCAGGGGATCTTTGAGCTCAAGTACTTCTTCAACTCGAGCATCAGCCGGTTTGATGGGGAGGCCGTGGCGA
>DAIOWK010000066.1:0-13540 GCA_036758525.1 Myxococcota bacterium | reverse complement strand
CCGAGGCAGAGCGCGCCGACGCGCTTCGCCAGGCGGACCAGCTCAAGGACTCTCTTCTCGCATCGGTGTCGCACGACCTACGCACGCCGCTCACCACCATCAAGGTCCTCGCCCATGATATTGCCGGGGGCGGCGAGGAACGCGCGGCTGTGATTGAAGAGCAAGTGGATCGGCTCAATCACATGGTGGCCGATCTCCTCGATCTCTCCCGTCTCAATGCGGGCGGTGTACCGATTCATCCCGAGATCAATACGGCCGAGGACCTCGTGGGTGCGGCGATCCAGCAGGTCGGCGGCGCGATCGGAGGCCGGGAAATCCGCACGGTCGTGGCGTGGTCTGAGCCGGTGGCGGCGGGCCGATTCGACTTCGTTCACTCCCTGCGGATCGTGGTGAATCTGATCGAGAACGCTCTCAAGTACACTCCTTCCTCAAGCCCGATTGATGTGGAAGTGACGCATGAGGGCAGCATGCTCGTGATCGCGGTGGGCGATCGCGGGCCGGGCGTGCCCAAGGCCGAGCGGGAACGCATCTTCGAGGCCTTCTATCGGCCTTCGACCGGCCCGCCGGACTCGGGGGGTGCCGGGCTCGGCCTTGCCATCGCGCGGCGACTGGCGGAAGCGCAGGGCGGTTCCCTCCGCTACCAGGATCGTCCTGGTGGAGGGAGCGTCTTTTCCCTGCGGCTGCCTGCAGTCTCGCTCCCCGACGAAACGCAGCGCGCCGTCGAAAAAGCCTGATCGACGACCCTCTGGAGCGCCTGGCGGGCGCTTCGCGGCCTGTGCGGCTGGTCAAGAGGGGGAGTATCCCGTGGCCTTCGTCGGAAGTCGGGCCTGCACCCGGGTCGCGCCATACGAAGGGGGCGCGAGCGGAGCGGACTGCAGGACCGGAGCCGATCCCGCTCGAACTCGCTGCCCCTCCACGCGGCCGGTAAGCTCGCCCCGAGAACCAACCAGCATGTTCCACAAACACCTTCGCCGGCTCCTTGGAGTGCTGCTCTGCGCAGGCTGCGCCGCCGCAGTGCCGAGCGCGCGTACCCCCACGCGGCTGCGCGCGGTTGCGTGGTATGACCGCTTCAACGAGGTGCTCGAAGGCACGATTGACTACGACCCCATGCTGCATCTTGGCTTCGTCGACCTGACGAGCCAGGTGAACGGGATGCGCTGCGTTGGCCAGGCCCGTGTGGTGCAGCTGGCGCCGAGCGTCTCCGAGGGCGGCGGGGGCTGCAGCGGTGCGAAGGGTGTGGGAACGCTCGAGTGCAGCGATGGCCGGCAGATCAGCGCTCACTGGTCTAGCGACAAAACGTGTGGCGAGGGCAGCGGCAGAGGCAAGGACAGCCTGGGTGCAGAGCTCCACTTTTCATACGGAATGAGTTCGGCGCTACAGCAGAGCGTCGTGGCGGACGCTCTCCGAGAGCAGAGGCGAAAGCCATCACTCCCTGCTCCACCAGCCGAGGGCGAGAGCCAGACGGCGGCACGAGCATCGAGTTCGGGGACGGCATTCTTCGTGACCGGTGACGGGAAGCTCCTGACCAACCACCACGTCGTGGCGGGTGCCCAGAGGATTGAGGTCGCGCTGAATGAGGAGGAGATTGTCGAGGCACGACTCTTCCACGACGACCCGATCAATGATCTCGCGATCCTCGAAGTGGACGCCGTGCGCGCCCCGCTTCCCCTGCGTTCCGAGCACGGCCTTGCCAAGGGCGACGAGGTTTTCACCCTAGGGTTTCCCGTTCCAAGCCTTCAGGGTCCCGAGGCCAAGGCGACCTTTGGTCATGTGAACGCGCTCTCCGGCATCTCAGGGGATGAGCGCTACGTGCAGATCGATGTCCCGATCCAGCCCGGCAACTCCGGAGGCCCGCTTTTCAACCAACGCGGCGAGGTCGTGGGAGTCGTCACCGCGACCCTCGATCCAAGGCAGACGATCAGGAGCGCGGGCTACATCCCCCAGAACGTGAACTATGCCCTGAAGGCGGAGGTGGTGTACGCCCTGCTGCGGGAGAATCTCCCGTCGGCTCCTCCGCCCACTCGTGCACGACGCGGGACAGCGCCGATCATTCAAGAGCTCGTGGCACGCGCCGAGGAATCCGTGGTGAGGGTGATCGTACGCTAACCCGCCGGACCCTCTGGGCCGATGAAGGAAGAGATGACCGCTGAACTCGCCCCTGCGATCGACCTGCCTCCCCCGCCCGAGCCCGGCATGCTGGAGACCTTCCGGCGCGGGCGTCTCATGCGCTCGGATCCCCTCGCCTGCACGAGGCGGATGTACGAGAGCGAGGGCCCGGTGGTGGGTCAGCGGATGGGCCTTTTCCGCTCGGTGAATCTCTTCGGGCCCGATGCGGTGAAGCACGTGGTCCTGAATCGCGAGGGCATCTTCTCGAACAAACAGGCCTGGGATCTCATCATTGGGAAGATCTTCACAAACGGGCTCATGCTTCGGGACGGCGAGGACCACCGGTATCAGCGCAGCATCATGCAGGGCGCCTTCAAGAGGCCGGCGCTCGCCGAGTACCTCGCGCACATGAACCCGCAAATTGAGGCACGCCTTTCGCATTGGACAGCGACGGATTCATTCCTTGTGTATCCGGCGTTTAAGAGGCTGACGCTCGATCTTGCGTGCTCGATCTTCCTGGGCATCGAGCTTGGCCCCGAGGCGGAACGCGTGAACCGCGCCTTTGAAGACACGGTGGCCGCCTCGATGGCGGTGATGCGCCTTCGACTGCCGGGGCTCGCGTGGACCCGAGGTCTCGAGGGACGCGAGTTTATGGTGGAATTCCTGCACCGCCTGATCCCCGCCAAACGCAAGGACGGGGGCTCGGACATGTTCAGTCAGCTCTGCCGAGCCGAGAGTGAGGAGGGCGACAAATTCAGTGACCAGGAGATCATCGACCACATGATCTTCCTCATGATGGCGGCGCACGACACCACGACGAGCACGCTGACGTCGATGATGTACGAGTTGGCACTCCATCCCGAGTGGCAGGAGGGCATCCGGGAAGAGAGCCGCTCCCTCGGTAAGGCCCAGATTGACTTCAAAGACCTTGAATCCCCCGGCGCCATCCAACTGGTCATGAACGAGACCCTGCGCCGCTATCCCCCACTCTCCACGATGCCACGAATGGCCACGCGCGAGTTCCAGTACGGCGGCTATCGCGTCCCGGCCGGTACCATGGTGATTGTCTTTCCGATCCACATGCACCACATGTCGGAGTGGTGGACGAATCCGTTTTCTTTTGATCCCGAGCGTTTCAGCGAGACGCGCGCCGAGCACAAGCGCCACTCTCACAGCTTTGTACCTTTCGGCGGAGGGGCCCACATGTGCATTGGGTTCCGCTTCGCGGAAATCCAGATCCGGGCGATCTTGCACCAGATCGTACAGCGCTTCCGCTGGAGCGTGGGCGAGGGGTACACGATGCCGGTGCAGCAGAGCCCGATCTCCAAACCGAAGGATGGTCTCCCCGTGCGGCTTGAAGCGCTGGCGTGACCGGGACGACCCGGCGCCTCGTGGTGGTGGTCTTAGGCCTTGCGTACGCGGTCGCGAGCTGCGCGAAGCCCCCGCGCGTGGTCCCTCCCGTCGCGAAGCGGAAGGCACGCAGCTGCGAGGTCTCGCCGCTCACGATCGAGCGGCACGGGAACGGTTGGGAAGACAAGATTACCCTGCCCGCTACGGGCCGCTTTGCAATGGAGCCTCACCTCGCGGCGCGCGAAGACGTGTTCGGGAAGGAACCTTTTCCCAAGACAGTCGCCGAAGGGATCGAGCCTCATCTTGCGCGTTCGTGCGCGAAACTCCAGCCCCTCGGCGCCCAACCTGACTGCTCCGATGTGTATCTCTCCCCGGAACTCCACCAGTTCATGCCGGGAAACGACGATGCGGCGATCGGGCAGGGTGCGAGGGGAACCCACAAGCCCTCGGCGGACGAAGAGATGTGGCTGATCGACATGGCATTTGCACCGGGTCACCGCGCCCATGCGGGCCAGCGTTGGCTCCTCTCCGCCAACGGCCGAAGTGTCGTTGTGATCGCCGGCGATGAGGCGAGGCCCCTGCTCTGGAAGTTTCTGGGTGGCGCCCCAGCAGAGCTGCACTGGTATCTCGGTAGCGACGAAGAAACGCAGATCACCTTGCTCGGTCCCCTGAAGGACCAGAGTCTGGCCCCGGGCCCGATCGTCTGTCCCTAGCTCTCAACTTGTGGAAAATCGGAGCCGACCGCCCGGGGGAAGAAGCGGAGATCGGCGGGTTTTCCCGACCCTTTCGCGCCTGTGCGTCCAGGCCCGCGCGGAGCCGGCATTCGGGCTTCAAACTTGGCTCGCTCCAGTCGTACACTAGGCATTATGCAGACCCCTCCCCCCGACCACCGAAAGCGTTGCCTCACAGTCCTCCTGCTGGGGGTCCTCCTGCTCCCCGCGATCGCCTTTGCCCACGAAGATGACCCTCCCGACGCCGCCTTCTTCCGCGTGGGCGTCGCGGCAGTGGACGTGACGCCCCCTCTGTTCGGCCAAGGCGAGAACCCGGCGGCCTGCGCAGGTGCGTCCAATTTCACCGGGCCCCACCTGTTTTCCCTGGAGGAGCCCTATACCGATACAAATGGAAACGGCCGCTACGATGAAGGGGAGCCGTTCCTCGACTGCCCGACGCCGCGCGCCGACGGTGGTACGCGCCCGCCCGATGGTCGCTGGGACGGCATTTATCTCGGCGGCGGCGACAACGGCAACCGCCAGCCGACCGCAGTCCTCGATCAGCTCTGGGCACGCACGATGGTGGTCTCCAACGGGCATAAGACCATCTCGATCACGAGCGTCGACAACGAGGGCGTGTTCAAGGAGATCTGGGACCGAGTGCGCGCAAAAGTAGCGGCGGATGGCGTGGTGGGCCTCGACGAGATGGTCTTCACCTCGACCCACGACGAGTCCGCACCCGACACGATTGGAATTAGCGGTCCGGACCAGTTCACTTCCGGGACGGACCCCTTCTACGTCGAGTTCTTGATCGAGCGCACCGCACACAGCATCGAGGAAGCCTTTGCAGGGCAGCGCCGGGCGACGCTCCGTTTGGGGCAAATCCACCCGGACGACCTCGTCCCGTGCTGGTCATCGTACCCCTACACGGCGGACGAGCAGATCGCCGTGCTGCAGGCGGAAGACCGTCACGGCCGGGTGATCGCGACACTCGTGAACTACGGCATCCACGCCGAGGAACTCGGCTTTTCGGACGACTCGCAGGATCGCCTCCACCTCTCCTCGGACTGGCACCACTTTGCGAGGACGACCCTCGAGAGCCGTTATGGTGGCATGGCGATGACGATGGCGGGTGCGGTGGGTTCGGTGGAGATGCCCCAGGTCTATCTGTCGCCGCGAGACTTTACGCCCGTAAGCGAGTACTCCTCGAGCGGCAATGGGGGGTGCCGCACCATCTACGCGACCGACGATACACGCGTCCCCTACGGCTACGAGCTCTCGACCCGGAGCCGGGGCGAGCACGTCGCAACATGGGCGGAGAAGGCGCTCGAGCGGGGCCACGTTTCACGCAGCAGCGTGATCGACGCGCGCCGCAAGAGCTACTTCCTTCCGCTCGAGAACGCGCTCTTCTCCTTGGGCGCCTTGATCGGTGTGATCCCCGAGAAGGATGCGTATTTGAATGGCCAGAAGCTCGGCCGCTTGCCGAGCGGCGCAGTCATCTCCTCGGAACCGCCCAACCAGTTTCTCACCGACGCCCTTTGGTTCAGGATCGGCGACGCAGAATTCGTGAATGCACCCGGCGAGGTCTTCCCCTACACCTACGTGCGAGACTTCGGCGGCCCGAGCGATCAGGCCGTGCCGGACGGCGCCGCGCCGCCGGAATGGGTGATGCCACGCCTGTCGCAGCGCTTCCGGTTCATCGTCGGTCTCGGCGATGACATGATCGGCTACATCTTCCCCAAGACCAACGCGGTGGGTGTACCGCTCTCTCTTAGCAACACGAGCGACGTCGACCGTTTCGGCTGTTCGCACTCCGACGACGGAGAGGCCGCGGCCAGGGCGGCCGGTGACCTTGTGGTCGCGTCCCTGATCTCCATCCTCCCTGAGAACATGTCGGACGACACGATCCTCACCGGCCGCTACGTCTGGCGCGACGGCACGCTTCATCGCAGCCCGCTGGGCGAAGGCGGCCAGGCGTGCCAGGGCCCGGGCAACACCTTCGTAGGAGCTCCGGGCGGCGCAGCCACGGGAGTCTGGGCCTTGCCGCCGGGTACCACGCAGTTCGCGCCCCACGTCGGAGAGCGGATCACAGTGGAAGCCGAAGGCGATTGGCGCTGGATGGACCTACGGGGTCGCGCTCAGGAGCGTCCGAGCACCCAGACCCGGGGCGTGATCAACCGCGAGGGCCGGCGGATCTGGCTCGACGTCTTTCCCGAAACCACCGGTCCGTGAAGCGCTTCCCGGCCGAGGCTGGTGGTCGGGATCGTGCTCCTGTTTCACGGCCGCGCTTGCCACTGAGCTCCGCCGCGTGACGACGCAGGTACGCCTGCGTGACCTGATGCCCCGGGGTCACGAATATATGGCAATTGACGACCGACTCTCGGCGCTCTTCGGGGCCGAACAGACCTCTCTCCTTGCGATCGGAGTCTCGTCGGGGGACGTCTTCAGAAGCGATGTGCTGCAGCGCATTCGGCGTCTCACCGAGGCGGTACAGCAGCTCCCCGGAGTGATCCCCAGCCGTGTGATGAGCATCGCATCGCCGCGGGTGAAAGCACTCACCGCCTCTTCGGACGGTGTGCGCGTCGCCCCGCTGCTCGAGGAAATCCCTGAGGATCCCGCACAAGTACGCGCGCTGCGCGAACGGGTCTTCTCCTATCCCATGTATATCGGAACTCTCGTCACAGTCTCATCACGCTCCTCGGCATCCGAATCACGCCGTGGAGCGCAGTGACGGCCATTCTTGGTGCTTTCCGTCGCCGCGGGACACGCCGTCCAAATCCTGATGCGGTACTACGAATGCTTCGAAGAACTGCACGACAACCGCGCCGCCGTGGTGTTGATCTTCGAGCCGCGCTTCATCCGGAAAGGGGCGTAGCGTGGGGCGGAGCTAGCGGCGTCCGCAGCGCTTGCCCGGGGCTGCACCTCCCGCTGCCCTCTTTTGGCGCTTGAGATGGCCGGAGCGGGCGCCGGCCGGACGGTGCCCGGGGTCGGGTGCGGCGCCTCTTCCAGAACCGCCCGATCCCCGAATCCCGCCTTGCGGCGCCCGTACGGCTCCCCTACCTCCCCTGCGGCCTGCCCGGGGAGGACTTCGCGGTGACTTCCAGCCCCTCGCACGCATCCATCGGCGCGCCGTCGGACGCCTCGCTTGTCTTCGAGCGAGGTCCGGAGGGGGCGCTCCGCCTGCGCCTTTCCGGTCGCCTCGACGTCCAGACCACAGGCCGCGTCTGGCGGGATGCGGTGAGCCGGGTCGACGAGGACGCGCCTCGCAAGCTCGTGGTCGATGCGACACAGATCGCATACTGCGACGGCGCCGGGCTGGGCCTCCTGCTTGGGCTGCGCGCCCACCAAAGCCAGCACGGGCGCCAGTTCGAGCTCGAGGGCCTGCGCAGTGACCTCCAGCGACTTCTTTCGCTCTATGACCCGGAGGCCACGCTCAGTGGGACCCTCCGTCCGCGGCAGGAGATCGGGCTCGTGGCCAGGGTGGGTCGGGCGGCGATCGAGCTCGGCACGAGCACCCGCCAGCTCGTGGGCTTCGTGGGCGAGCTCACGGCCGGATTGCTCTGGGCGCTGCGCCATCCCGGGCGTGTGCGGCGTCGTGACCTGTTGTTCGTTGCCGAGCGCGCGGGCGCCGACGCCCTGCCTCTCGTCCTGCTCGTGGGCTTCCTCATGGGTCTCATCCTGGCCTTCCAGTCCGCAGTGCAGCTCAAGCGCTTCGCCGCGGAGATCTTCGTCGCCGACGCCGTGGGCATCGGTCTGGCTCGCGAGCTTGGCGCGCTCATGACCGCGATCATCCTGGCGGGCCGAACCGGCTCCGCGTTCGCGGCGGAAATCGGTACCATGAAAGTCAACGAGGAGGTCGATGCGTTGACCACGATGGGCCTTGCGCCCGTCTCCTTCCTCGTCGTGACCCGAGTCGTCGCTGCGGTCGCCGTGACGCCTTTGCTCTCGCTCTTCTTCGACCTCGCGGGCGTCGTGGGCGCTCTGGTTGTCATGGTCTCGATTGGATATCCGCCGGTCACCTTTTGGAACCGCCTGATCTATGCGGTCACCCTGCGCGACATCTTGGGAGGACTCGTTAAAGCGTTTACCTATGGGATCCTCGTAGCAGCCGTGGGTTGCTTGCGCGGCCTCCAGACCGGAAAGGGCGCGAGCGCCGTGGGCGCCTCAGCGACCAGCGCAGTGGTGAGCGGCATTGTACTGATCGCAGTGGCGAGTGGAGTCTTCTCCGTGGTGTTCTACGTGCTCGGCCTGTGAGTCGTGTAGGCTCCGGAGCGATGGCAGATCGCGAGGCGATCATTCGAGTCGAGGAGCTCACCGTGCGCTACGGAGACCGCTTGGTCCTCGACCGCATCAGCTTCGAGGTGTATCGCGGCGAGATCTTCGCGATCCTCGGCGGCTCGGGCTCCGGCAAAAGCACCCTGCTCAAGCATATGATCGGGCTCTACCGACCTGAGGGAGGTCATATCTTCGTGTCGGGTGACGACGTCACGACGGCAGAGGGCGAACTGCACAGGCGGATTCTGCGCCGCTTCGGAGTGACCTACCAGAGCGGCGCGCTCTTTGGCTCGATGACGCTGCTCGAGAACGTGTGTCTTGCACTCGAAGAGTTCACGGATCTTCCGGCCGAAGCGCGGAGGCTCGTGGCACGCATGAAACTCAACTTGGTGGGGCTCGAGGGCTTCGAGCGCGCCCTGCCCGCGGAGATTTCTGGTGGGATGAACAAACGTGCGGCGATCGCCCGTGCCATGGCGCTTGATCCCGAGATCCTGTTCCTGGACGAGCCCTCGGCCGGGCTCGACCCCATCACGTCGGCCAGTCTGGATGCGCTCATCAAGAGCCTCGCGGCCTCCCTTGGCGTCACCTTTGTGGTGGTGACACACGAGCTGCCGAGCATCTTCACCATCGCCGATCGCGTCCTCATGCTGGACGGCCGTACCAAGCGCATCGCCGCCACCGGCCGACCCGAAGATCTGCGCGACCACAGCGAGGATCCCTTCGTGCATGCCTTCTTCCACCGGGAGGCCTGGTCCGAGAGCACACAGGAGGCGAGGGCATGAGCGACGAGCGCCGCTACTACCGGCTCGGTCTCTTCGTGATCTTCGGGGTCGTGCTCGCCGTGGCTACGCTCGTCGTCTTCGGCTCCGGTCTCTTGTCACGCCCGGGCCCCATGCTCGAGACCTACATTGACGAGTCCGTGCAAGGCCTCGATGTGGGGGCACCGCTCAAGTACCGGGGGGTGAAGATCGGACGGGTCGAGCAGATCGGCTTCGCTGAGGGTCTTTACACGATGCGCGGGGACAGCGAGGAGGTGCGGCGGCTTGGCCGCCTCGTCGTGTTGCGGATGCGCGTCGACCGGGCTTGGGCAGAGCGTAACGGCTCGGCGGACTACGAGAAGGAAATCATGCGCTTGGTCGATCAGGGCCTGCGCATCCGGGTGGCGATTCAGGGCCTGACCGGGACCTCGTACCTCGAGGCGGACTACCTGAATCCGCAGCGCAATCCCCCAATGAAGATTGCCTGGAAGCCAGCGTACGTGTACGTGCCGTCCGCGCAGAGTGCGATCTCACGCCTTGGGCGCAGTGCCGAGGAGGTTTTCGACCGCATCTCGGCCCTCGATATCGAGAGCGTGGTGTTGCATCTCGACGGTGCGCTCACCGCGATCACCAAGGCCGTGGACGACGCGAAGCTCGGGGCCGTGAGCCAGCAGGCGGTGGGATTTTTGGCCGAGGCACGTTCGACCAATCGGGATCTGGACAAGCTCGTGCAGAGCGTCGACCTCGCCTCGACAGAGAAGAAAGTGGAGACGGTGCTCGATCAGTTCGATACGACGCTCCACCGCGCCGACCTGCTTCTGGCCGGCGGACAAGGGGACTTGGCCGAGATTCTCGACAACCTGCGCGCAGCGTCCGAGAACCTACGGGAGGTTACGAGCAGCGCGCGCACCTATCCCTCCCTCGTGCTCTTCGGCGATGCTCCGCCACAGCGGATTCCCGAAAAGCGATGACCCTTTCTCCGAGCAAGCTGGCGGCGGTTTTTGTGCTCGGTCTTACACTCGTCGCTGCGGGCTGCGGCGTGCTAAGGCGCGAGTACCCCGAGCGCCAGCAGTTCGTGCTCGAGGTGACCCCTCCCCAGACCTCGGATCCGCCTCTGGACGGGCCGGTGCTCGGCGTGTCGCGCTTCCGAACCTCTCCGCTGCTTTCGGAAACGAGCTTCGTCTACCGGACTGGTGACCAGACCTTTGAGAGCGACTTCTACAACGTCTTCTGGACACCCCCTGCGGCCATGGTCGCGAACGAAACCGGAAGATGGCTGCGGGCGTCTGGCATCTTCAGCGACGTCGTCGATCCCACCAGTCTGACCCCGCGGGACTATGCCCTCGAGGGGACGATCGCCGAGTTGTACGGCGATTATCGCAACCCCGGCCAACCGGCCGCAGTGATGGGGCTACGCTTTGCGCTGATGGACGTTCAGGGGAAGGAGCCGAAGGTCGTCTTCCACAAGGACTATAGTGTCTCGCGTCCGATCGCGGCGGGCACGCCGTCCGCGCTCGCCGCGGGATGGAACGCGGAGCTCGGCGAAATCCTCGCAGCACTCGAAACGGACGTCCGCGCGACGGTGCGGCGCTAGCGGAAAGACGCTCGTTCAGAGGTTCCATCGCTCCGATCGAATACCGGCGAGTCGCGCCACAGTCGCATTCGTCGGCGGGCGGCCAGAGGAGACCTACGATGCCTCAAAGCCTTGGCACTCGACCCTACACGCGGGGGCTTCACGATCTCGGGAATGGCTGCTTTGCATGGCTTCTGCCCAACGGGAGCTGGGGCTGGAGCAACGCCGGCCTGGTGACCGATAGCGGAGAGGCGCTGCTCATCGACACGCTCTTCGATCTCAAGCTCACGGCGGAGATGCTGGCTGCTATGCGCGATGCTGTGCCCCGCGCGCCGATCGGCACCGTGGTGAACACTCACGCGAACGGAGATCACTGCTACGGCAACCCCCTCGTGTCGGGTGCGGAGATCATCGCGTCGAAGGCATCCGCGGAGGAGATGGCGCACGACATCCAGCCTGCGCAGTTCGCGTCGCTCCTGCACTCCGCACCGGGCCTGGGAGCACTGGGTCGCTACTTCCTGCAATGCTTTGGAGCTTTCGACTTTGCAGGGATTGAGCCTGCACTCCCCTCGCGGACGTTTTCGGGCGCGCTCACCTTGCATGTGGGGTCGAAGCGTGTGGAGCTGCTCGAGGTGGGCCCAGCGCACACCGCTGGTGACGTCCTCGTGCACGTGCCCGACGAAAGGACGGTCTTCACGGGCGACATCCTGTTTGTGGATGGAACGCCCATCATCTGGGCCGGCCCGGTGGAGCGCTGGATCGACGCCTGCGCCCGGATTCTCGCGATGGACGTCGAGACCGTGGTGCCGGGACACGGTCCCATCACCGACAAGCGCGGCGTCTCGGCGGTGAAGAACTACCTCGAATACGTGCGCGCCGAAGCGCGCAAGCGCTTCGACGCAGGCATGAGCGCTTGCGACGCCGCGCGGGATATCTCACTCGGCGACTTCGCAGGCTGGCTTGACGCAGAGCGAATCGCAGTCAACGTGCACACCCTCTACCGGCACTGGGACCCCGCTGCGCAGACCGCCGACGTGATGACGCTCTTCCGTGAGATGGCGGCGCTCGCCGCCGACCGGGCATAGGGGAAAGCCAGCCGGACCTAAGGTTCGGGCGTTTAGTGCGCGGCACCCACGAGTTGGGGAAGAATCGCGCTGATGGAACCCCGAAGCACAGCGTCGGCCAAATCGTCCATCTGGGTCGGCTCGGCATTCACGATGACGACGCGTGCCCCCGCCCGCTTTGCCGCCGGTACCACCCCGGCTACCGGATAGACGGCGAGGGTCGATCCGACGGCCAGGAGGAGATCGGCGCGGAGCGCGGCCTGCTCCGCTCGCCGCAGATCCTCGGGCACGAGGTTCTGGCCGAAGGAAATCGTCGCGGACTTGAGAACACCCCCACAGCTGCGGCACGGCGGGTCCTCTTCGCCCGCGCGTACCCGCGCGAGCGCCCGCTCCATGGGCGCCCGTTCTCCGCAATCCATGCATACGACTTCGTGCATCGTTCCATGGATCTCGACCATGCGCTCTGGCGAGCTCCCGGCGCGCTGATGCAGGCCGTCGACATTCTGCGTGATGAGGGTGTCGAGCTTGCCCCGACGCTCGAGTGTCACGAGCGCATGATGACCGGGATTCGGCTCGAGCGAGCGCCCCAGCGTGTCAATCCGGGTCCGCCAGGCGCGCTTTCGCACTTCGGGGTCGGCCAGATAGTGAGAGAGTGTGGCCATCTTCTCGGCGGCGGGATTCTTGGTCCACACACCCTGCGGTCCGCGGAAATCCGGGATCCCGGAGTCGGTGGAGATGCCTGCGCCGGTCAGCACGACGATACGCGAGGCTTGATCGATCCATCCGCGGATGGCTGCGATCGCCGTGGTCTCGGCGTCGTCGCGCTTCACCATGCGGAGATCTCCTGCTCCTTTCCGCTCACGGAACCATCCTGTGTGACGAATTCGAAGGTTCCCTTGCGGATGTTGAAGAAGGCCAGCTCGGGGAGGCTAAACAGCGCGCCGCGTGCCCCCGCCGAGAGCACCTCCCCGCCATCCAAAGGTGCGAGAAGTAGTCCGATGGAGGCTGCGCCGATGCCGGATGCAAAGTTGATGGCTCCATAGAGCGGGCGCAGGACCGGAGCATCATCGGTGAAGAAGAGGAAGAACGAGTCGTCGTGGGCACGATGGTACAGGGTCGAGGTCAGCGTGTTCGACTCCCGCAAATACACCCCGACGGGCCCCTCTCGCTGGTAGAGCAAGCGGAGCAGCTCGCGTCGGCGAGACGGCAGCTCATAGCGGTCCACCACGTGCCAGCGGGCCTCCACGCTCGCCGCAGAAACAAAGGGGATGAAGTTCAAATTGAATGCGACGTCGACGTGACCACCCAGACGACGATCCGGGTTCCTCTCGTCTGCCTGCTTCAGGCTGCGATCGATCGTGCGAAAGACCTCGGTGACGCAATTGCGTGTTATTAGGTCATATCCGTAGGTCTGCATGAGCGCTTGCTCGAGGGTGCGCTGCTCCTTCGTCGCACGCCCTAGGGCATTCCCCAGGGCGAGATCGGAGGCCTCGATCTCCGGAAGGTCGGTGCGGCGTGCCGGCCGTGCGGGAATCATCCGCCCGGGGTGGAGCCGGACGTCCCTAGCGCCGCGTGCGCCCTCTTCGAGCTCGAGAAGGCGGTTGCCGGTGGATTCGAGATCGGCAAGGCGCGCCTCCTCGAGCGTCTTTCCGTCGAGTAGCGCTGCGCGTGCGGTGAGGAAGGCGGCGTGGTTCTCGGCGTCGA
>DAIOWK010000065.1:0-13752 GCA_036758525.1 Myxococcota bacterium | reverse complement strand
ACCTACCCGGGGCTTTTGGAGAAGTACGAGTGCGCCGTTCGCAGCATCGAACCCCGCTGGTACTCGATCTTCTTCGGAAACGCACAGTGGCATTACCGCGGCGACGCATTCTCGATGGTTCAGCTGTATTGGCCGGATGAGGGGCGCCGCTTCCCGTGGCAGGAAGGCTTCGCTTCCGAGTGGCGCTGGGATCAGCCGCTTCTCTACCTCGCGGATGAGGGCGCTGCCCTCTCGCCCGCACTGCGAGACGTCCTCCAACGAGAGGGAGCGCTCTAGGGCAGGAGGCCATGCCTTCGGAAGGCCGTGCAGGTGTGGGC
Source organism: Myxococcota bacterium (assembly GCA_036758525.1). Taxonomy (GTDB): domain Bacteria; phylum Myxococcota_A; class UBA9160; order UBA9160; family UBA9160; genus UBA9160. Next base: position 13,435 of record DAIOWK010000065.1, on the reverse strand, counting down.
CCGCAGCGCCGATGCCCTTGCGCTTAGAGGCGGAGCCTGACGTTGCGCGAGGCCCACGCGCGCCGGCTCTTGGACCGCGCTACAAGGCAATTCATGGGGGTGAGCTCGGCGAAGACGCTTGGCTCCCGCGCTCTCCAGCGGGAGACCGATCTCTACGGGCCCGTGCGCGCCTTTCTCGAACGCCAGGGCTACACCGTCCGTAGCGAGGTGCTGGGCTGCGACGTGGCGGGCAGGCGAGGAGACGATCTGGTCATGGTCGAGCTCAAGCGGGCGCTCACCACGGATCTGCTGGTTCAAGCGACCCGCCGGCAGCGCACGACAAACTCCGTGTACGTCGCGGTCCCGCGTCCGCGTGGGGCGGGCCGCGGCGGCCGGTGGCGCGGACTCCTCCACCTTTTGCGGCGCCTTGAGCTCGGCCTGCTGATCGTTTCCTTCTCGGGCCGGCGCGCCCGGGTACAGGCCGTTCTCCACCCGCTTCCCTTTGAGCGGCGCCGGAGTGCGAGAAGCCAGCGTGCGATCCTCGAAGAGATGGCGGGGCGCTCGGGAGATCACAACCAGGGCGGGAGCGTCCGCAGGCCGCTCGTGACGGCGTACCGTGAGAATGCCATCCATGTCGCCTGCTGTCTCGAGCGCAGCGGACCGCTCGCGCCCCGTGCATTGCGCGCTCTTGGAACGGGACAGAAGACCTTGTCCATCTTACGTTCGAATGTGTATGGCTGGTTCGAACGCGTGGGCTACGGCCTCTATGCCCTAAGCGCGCAGGGCCGCGCGGACCTCTCGCACTGGCCGGACCTCGTGGCCGACTATCGCAAGCGCACAAGACAGGCGATCGATCCGGAGTTCGATGCTGCGGCGACGGGGTGTGGGACGCCGGCCTCCTCGCGCGAAGCCGCCCGGCAATCGCGCCCGGGCGCTACCCTCGGTTGATGCAGGCTCAGGCGTTGCGCGGCCAGAGCGCACGTCTCTGGGCAGCGTTGATTTTGAACGTTGTCGTCGCCGCCCTGCCTGCGCAGGGCGAGAGCCCTCCCGCGACGCTTACCTTTCTGCGCGACGGGAAGGTGGTGCGCACGCTCGATCTCGACACACTGCGACGCAGCTGCGGTGCGCGCCGCATCGAGCTCGAGGATCCTTATTACGGAAGGCGCGCGGCTTACCTCGCCTGTCCGCTCGGTGCGGTGCTCACCCAAGGGTTCGGGGCGCCCGTCGCGCGCGATCCGGGGGAGAACTTCTTCCTGCGCGCGCGAGACGGCTACGCAAGACCCACGACCGGGGCTCGGCTCTCGGAAGACGGCGGCTTTATCGCCTTCGCCGACGCCGAGCTCACCCCAAGCCAGGACGCAGGCGCGACAGGGTCGCTTGAGCCGCGCTTTGCACCGATCGATCGACGCCAGGTCGACCCCGGTCCCTTCTATCTGGTATGGACGAAACCCGAGCAGCGAGACTCCGAGCGCTACCCCTGGCCCTATCAACTCGTACAGATCGAGGCCGTAGCGTTCGAGCGCGAGTATCCCCACACAGTGCCGGCGGGCCTCCCGCCCGATGCACCCGCGTGGCGCGGCTTCGCGACCTTTAAGAATGACTGCATTAGCTGCCACAGCATCAACACCGAAGGAGGAAAGATCGGACCGGATCTGAACGTCCCGCGAAGCATCGTCGAGTACCGGCCCAGCGAGCAGATCAAGGCATACGTCCACGATCCGAGCGCGTTTCGCTACACGCATATGCCCGCTCACCCGAACCTCTCGCCGGCCCAGCTCGACGAGCTCATCGCCTACTTTGAAGCGATGAGCAGCCGCAAGCATGACCCTCACACAGCACCGTGAGCGGGCCGCGGGCGCGCAGCCGCGTGCTGTCCATTCGTGCGGGAGCCGCTAGCGCAGGGCGGGGCCGCGGACCCCTGGCGCTGAGGGCACGCTCCCGCGCACGGGGGAGAAGAAGCTGAGCCAGACCAAGGGGACGTACCAGGCGTAGTAGAGCTGATTGGGCAGCATTCGTAGCGCCCAGCCCGCATCGAGCCCAAAGACGAGGATCAGCATGTCGGAGGTTGCCCAGAGCGCATAGTAAAGCGCGCTATAGCCCGCCACGGCTCTGACAAAGCCGCGCAGCTCAGGGGAAGCAGCGGTCATCCGGGCAGGCAGGAGCTTCGCGCGCAGCACCAAGGCAAGCAACGTGAAGCACAGCTCGTACACTAGCCAGATCGTGTTTTCCGGGAGCTTCGGGAGCGCGGCACCAAGCGCCGCTCGAAGCGACAGCGCGACTGCGGGCACGAGAAGTGTCCACCCTCCAGCTTCAAGCGCGGCCGCTCCCGCGATCCGCGGGCCGGAAAGACGGAAGAGGAGCCAGAAGACCCGGAAATCACCAAGCAGGACGAAGAAGCAGGAGAGGACGAGGTCTACCCTCGTTCCCGGCCCACCGAGGGCCCTAACGAGCGGTCCGGTGGTCAGCGGATCCACAATGGTGAGAAGCGCGAAGGCGATGCAGTAGCGGCGGACGAAAGACGCGTGGATCGGAGAAAGGCCCGGGCCGGCGGGCCTTGTGCGAAGCGCGAGATAGCCGAGGAAGGCGACGGGGAGAACGACGACCGCGTAGAGGGACTGCGCGTCGCTCTCATAGAGCGCCTGCCAGCTCTCAAAGCCCACGTCCCCTCCGCCTTGCGATACGCTGACACGTCCGCCCGGGTCGGGCGAGGCGCGTATGGCGGGATCCCCCGGGACCCGTGCAACCGGTGTGCGCAGCCGGCGTCGCGGGCGACATCGTTCTCCGGTTCGCCTGAGTGCCGGCGGCCGTCCACTGCAGCGGCCCAGGGCACGCAGGTTGCGCCCCCGCGCGGCGCCACCCATCCTCGCAGGCCATGGCTCCTGAGCGGACCCCTGCTGTCGTGATCGGTGTTCAGCTGCCGGGCGTGGACGACTCGGTGCATGCCGCTTCTCTCCAGGAGCTCACGCGCCTCGGGAAGACACTCGGCTTGCAGGTGGTCGAGCGCGTCGCTCAAAAGCGCAGCGCGCTCGCGCCGGGGGCGGTCCTCGGCGAAGGGAAGCTCGAGGAGCTCGCGGCCCGCGTAAACGAGCTCTCGGTGCGCACCGTCCTCGTCGACCACGAAATCACCCCCTCCCAGGCGCGCAACCTCGAGAAGGCGACCAGTGCCGAGGTACTGGACCGCACGGCGGTCATCCTCGCGATCTTTCAACGCCATGCCCGCAGCCGCGAGGCGCGCCTTCAGGTGGAGATTGCGCGCCTCTCCTACCTTGCCCCTCGGTTGCGCGAATCCAGCGCCGGACGCGATCGCCAGGGCGGTGGCATCGGTGGCAAAGGGGCGGGCGAGTCGGCGATCGAACTCGACCGGCGAAAACTCCGCGACCGGATTTCGGAGCTGCGCCAGGAGCTCAGTGCGATCGAACGTGATGCAGAGACGCGGCGACGCCGAAGAACGGAAGCCAGCACGGTCGCGCTGGTGGGCTACACGAATGCCGGTAAGTCGTCCCTCATGCGAGCGCTCACGGGGAGCGGTGTCCTCGTGGCCGACCAGCTGTTCGCGACGCTCGATACGACGGTGCGTGCCCTCCAGCCGCCCACGCATCCACGAATCCTGATCTCCGACACTGTGGGCTTCATCAAGAAGCTCCCCCACGATCTCATCGCCTCGTTCCGTTCCACGCTCGACGAAGTCCGTGACGCCTCGCTGCTCGTGCAGGTGGTGGACGCCTCGGACCCCGCGCACCAGGCCCAGATGGACGTCACGCGCGAGGTGTTGCGGGAAATTGGAGCCGATGCCCAGCCCTGGCTCGTCGTGCTGAACAAGATCGACCGCGTGGATGTCGCAACGCGGGCCGAACTCGAGGCCCTTCACCCGGACGCGCTCTTGCTCTCCGCGAAGCGGCCTGAAGACGTGGCGCTGCTGCGGGATCGCCTCGTCGCGTTCTTCGAGCGCGAGATGGTGGAGGACGAGGTCACCGTGCCCTACTCCCGGCAGCGGGTGGTCGGGGACATTCACTCCTCGTGTCGAGTGCTCGCCGAGACGTATGACGAACGTGGTACCCACCTGCGCATCCGCGCACATCCCGCGGTGCTTGCGCGGCTGCGCGCTGCGCTCTAGTTCCGGCTAAGCCAAGACCCCACTCGACCTGCGTCGCAGCCCCGCCCCGGCTGGGTTCTCACCCGCAGCCCACGCTTGTCTTTTGTCAGTCGTCCGCCGATCCAGTATCAAGCCGCGAATCGTAGACGGGGGGGAGCTCGGTGGAATGGTGGCAAGCGATTGTGCTCGGTCTCGTCGAAGGCATCACCGAATACCTGCCGGTGAGCTCGACCGGTCACCTCATCTTGGCTTCGTCGCTCCTTGGCTTGGGGCGGGACGAGGCTTCGAAGTCCGCGCTCGACGCGTTTGAGGTCGTGGTGCAGGGCGGCGCCATCCTTGCAGTTCTGGGCCTCTATGCGCCGCGGGTACGCAGCCTGCTTCTCGGGCTCGTGGGTAGAGATCCCACGGGTCTCAAGCTCGCTGGGAACCTGTTCCTGGCTTTTCTCCCTGCGGCGGTACTCGGGCTCGCCGTGCACGAAACGGTTAAGACACACCTCTTCAATCCGCCCGCAGTGTTCACTGCACTCTTCGCGGGCGGTGTGTGGATGATCTGGCTCGATCGCTATCGGCGGCAAGGAGGAAGGAGCGTGAATGACCTCTCGCCGCGCGACGCACTCTGGATCGGCCTCCTGCAGTGCGCCTCGCTCTGGCCGGGCACCTCCCGTTCCATGATGACGATCAGTGCGGGGCTGCTGATCGGGATGCGTGCCACCGAAGCGGCAGAGTTCTCCTTTCTGCTGGGGCTTCCCACCCTCGGCGCCGCCTGCCTCTACGAGCTTGCGAAGAACCTCCACGAGGCCTCGAAGCACGGGACGCCAAACCTATTCCAAGAGCTTGGCGTCGCGGCTTGCATTTTGGGGGTCGTCGTGGCCACGTTTTCCGCAGCGATCGCAGTGCGCTGGCTCGTCTCCTTCCTAAACCGCCACGGCCTGGCTCCCTTCGGCTGGTATCGGATCGCGCTCTGCATTGTGATGGGCGCCTTGATCTGGATGGGCTGGGTGCAGATCGTGGCGTGAGGCTTGCGCCCGCGCCCTACCCCGTCCGGGCGACCAGCGCCTCGGCCCGCGCCAGATCCTCGGGCGTATTCAGGTTGGCAAGTGCCGCTCGACCCGGGTCGACCTGGGCAAGATCTGTGTCCTCGAGATAAGACGCGTGAAGTTCGACGAGCAGGTCCTTTGCCGCGAGCTGGCCGGCCTGCAACCGGGCGGAGGCCGTGGCTCGGGCAATGTCCCGCTGGTAGAGCGCACAGAGGGGCTGGGGGACCCCGTCCGGTCGCGGTGCGACAACCTCGGCCCGCGGCCACGCAACGATCGCGAGTAGCAAGGCTGGCGTGACGAGGGGTAGATCGGTGGCCACGACGAGCACCCGCTCGGAGGAAGCCGCCCCGAGCGCTGCGACGATGCCACGCAGCGGACACGAGGGACCGGGAGGGTCTGGGACCCTTCGGCCCGGGGCGTTGGCGGGCGGATCTCCGCCCACCAGCAATACCTCCTCAAAGAGCTCAGCGAGGATACGCGCCACGCGGGTCGCCGCAGCGACACCGCCGATTGTCAGGGACGCCTTGTCGCGCCCCATCCGGGTCGAGCTCCCGCCGAGAATCACAGCGCCCGCGACGTCGCGCAGGCGCCCGTCAGGGCGGTCCACCTAGAATCCCGGCTCGCGCGCGGCGAAGAAGCCCTCGTCGAGCACCTGTACCTCGCCGCGCTCGCCAGCGCGCAGCCGCGTCTGTGCTGCGGGCAGGATGAGCAGGCCGTGGGCGAGGGCCATCGAGCGCAAGACACCCGAGCTCTGGTTGCCTGTGCTTCGCGCGACGAACTCGCCGGGGGCGTCAGACTTCGGCTCGAGGGAGACCCGCACAAAGTGCATACGCCCCGCAGTCTTTTCGAAATCGTCGGCAAGCGTGGCGCGAACCACCGGACGGAACCAGGCGCTGTAGCCGGCCATCTTTCGGAGCACTGGGCGAACGAACTGCTCGAAAGTCACCATGGCGGATACGGGATTTCCCGGCAGACCGAACACAAGAGGGCCGCTCTCCCCGAAGCGCCCGAAGACAATCGGGTAGCCCGGCTTCATCTGCACTCCCCAGAACACAAGTGTACAGCCGAGTTTCTCGAGGACCGGCCGCACATAGTCGCGGTCTCCCACCGAGACGCCTCCCGATGTCACGATGAGATCCGCTCGGCTCCCGGCGCGGAGCCGCTCTTCAAGTGCCTCGGGCGTGTCACGCGCGATGCCGAGGTAGATCGGCTCGGCACCTGCGAGACGACACTGTGCGGAAAGCGTGTAGGAGTTTGAGGACACGATCCTTCCCTCGTACACCGCGCTGTCCGGTTCGACGAGCTCGTCGCCTCCCGAGACGATGGCAACACGCGGCCGCTGCCGTACCGCTACGACCGTGCGGCCGAGCGCGGCCAAGAGCCCGAGCGCCGCCGGACCTAGCTCCGCCCCAGAATCGAGCACGAGCTCGCCCGCGCGGACGTCCTCGCCCGCCGGGCGCACGTTCTCACCGTGGCGCGGGGCCACCCGGATCCGCACGAGCGCTCCCGCGCGCTCGGTATCCTCTTGCTTCACGACCGTGTCTGCGCCTGGCGGGATTGCCGCACCGGTGAAAATCCGAGCTGCCTCTCCCAGGGCAAGTGCGCGCTCGTGGCGGTCGCCGGCGGCGACCTCGAAGGCGACCCGCAGCGCGACGGGCGCAGCGTGCGTCGTGTCTGCGAGGTCTGCGCAGCGAACGGCATAGCCGTCCATTGCGGAGTTGTCGGCGGGGGGGAGCGTGCGCGTCGAGACCACGGGCTCCGCGAGCACCCGACCGAGCGCGTCTGCGCTGGCGCAGGTCTCGGGCGCCAGCTGCGGCGCGAGCGCGAGAACGACGCGCTGCGCCTCGGCCACCGTGAGCCCAGTCCTCAAGGGATCCACACATTCCACCTTACCCTCCCTGGCTTCGGAGCGCCTCGACGCGGAGGAAGGCGCTGCTAAGGTGCCCAAGCTTTAGGCACACTTTCCCCGTGGGGAGGACTTCCATTGCCGGTCGATCTTCAGCGCGTGCTGGACGCGGTCCTGGACGGTGTGATCGTGGTCGACCGCGAGGGCCGCGTGGAGCAGGTCAACGCAGAGGCCTGCCGCATCCTTGAGACCTCCCCCGAGGCCATCGGTGGAGAGCCGATCGAGCGCGTGCTCGGCCGGGACCACGCCATGGCAAAGCTTGCGCGGGCCGCGCTGGCGAGCGGCCGCACCGCCCTCGCAAGTGACCAGCCCGTCGAACGCCGCCTCGACGTGAAGCTCGTTGTGGATGTCGCTGCCTCCGCGACCTTCGACGAGGGGGGTACGCCGGATGGGGTGGTGCTGGCGCTTCGAGACCGCACGATCCAGCACGCCCTTCAGGAAGTCGTGACCGAGCGGGAGAAGCTCGCGGCGTTCGGGCAGATCGCAGCCGGGATCGCCCATGAGGTGAAGAACCCCCTCGGTGGAATCCGCGGTGCTGCGGAGCTCCTTGAGCTGCGGGCGGGCGATACACCTACGCGCGACTCGGCTCGCCTGATCGTGCGCGAAGTGGATCGCATCGCGACACTCGTCGATGACCTCATGGTCTTTGCGCGCGGGGAGAAGGTTCAGCTCACCCCGGTGAATCTGCACCGTCTGCTCGACGACGTCCTCGACCTGCTTGCCCACGATCCGCTCTCCGCGAACGCGCGGGTCGAGCGCCACTTCGACCCCTCCCTGCCCGAGCTTCTGGCCGACGCCGATCGACTGGTTCAGGTCTTCCTGAACCTCACGCGCAATGCGCTGCAGGCCCTGGAAGCGAAGGGCGGAACGCTCATCATTCGCACTCGGGTGAGCGTTGACCATCGACTCCTGGTTGACGACGGAGCGCGCGTCCCCGAGGTCCTGATCGAGTTCGAGGACACGGGGCCTGGGATCCCGGCCGATGTGCTTGAGAATGTCTCGACTCCGTTCTTCACCACCCGCAAGGGGGGCACCGGCCTGGGCCTCGCCCTCTCCAAACACTGGGTCTCGCGCCACGGCGGTGTGTTGCGCGTCGAAAGTGCCCCCGGTGAGGGCACCACGGTGCGCGTTTCCCTTCCGCTGCGGAGGACGGGATGACCCAAAGCACCGCGGCACGCCGGGCTCGAATCCTGATCGCGGACGACGAGGCCTCGATTCGCTTCGTGCTGCGCGAGGCGCTCGGGGCTGCCGGTCATGAGGTCGTCGACGTCGACTCGGGCGATGCCGCCATCGAAGCCGTCTCCAGCCAAGGCCCCTTCGACATCGCTTTTCTTGATATCCGGATGCCAGGACCCTCGGGCATCGAGCTTGTGGAGCGCATGCGTGGACTTGGCGTGGAGACGGCGGTGGTCGTGATCACCGCCCAAAACACCTTCGAGAACGCCGTCGATGCCATGAAAAGCGGAGCGCTGGACTATCTCGTGAAGCCCTTCCGCCTGGCCGAGGTCAGCGCGCTCGTCGACCGTGCGCTGCGCACGCGCGACCTCGAACGCGAGGTGCGACAGCTGCGCCGTGAAGCCGGCGCACGCATCGCACCCGGGGACCGCCTGGTGGGGCGGAGCGATGCCCTGCTCGAGGTCTTCAAGACGATCGGTCGCGTGGCGCGCAGCGACGTCTCCGTTCTCATCACCGGCGAAAGCGGAACGGGCAAAGAACTCGTGGCCCGCGCCATCCACGCCGCAAGCCCCCGCGGCTCCGGCGCCTTCGTGGCGGTGAACGCAGCCGCGATCCCCCGAGAGCTGCTGGAGAGCGAGCTCTTCGGTCACGAACGAGGAGCTTTCACCGGGGCGATCGAGGCGCGCGCGGGGCGCTTCCGCGAGGCGGCCGGCGGCACGCTCTTCCTCGACGAGATCGGCGATATGCCCTTCGAGCTCCAGGCCAAACTGTTACGCGTGCTGCAAAGCGGCGAGGTGACGTCGGTCGGTGGGCGCCGTCCCGAGCATGTCGACGTGCGTATCATCGCTGCCACGCACCGCGACCTCGACGCCGAGGTCAAGGCGGGAAGATTCCGAGAGGACTTGCTCTACCGGCTGCGGGTCGTACCCATGCACCTCCCGCCGCTGCGCGAGAGGCCCGAAGACATCGCGACCCTCGCCGAGCACTTCGCGGCACGCTACTCCGAGGAGATTGGTACGGGACCGCGCTTCCTCGCGGAGGCCACACTCCGACATCTGGCGATCTATTCGTGGCCGGGCAACGTTCGAGAGCTCGAAAATGCGATCAAGCGCGCTCTCGTCTTGGCTCCGAGCGAGGTGCTGACACCCGAGGACTTCGCGTTCCTCGAGACACCCCTCGGTGAAGGCCGTGCGCGTGCCACACTCGAACAGCTCGTGGCGGAGGAAGCGCGCAGCGCTCTGTCGGACACCGCTGCGCGGGACCTGTATCCACGCTTTATGGAACGCGCGGAACGCCCGCTGCTCGTCGCTGTGCTCGAACATACGGGCTGGAACCAGATCCGCGCGGCGGCGCTGCTCGGCATCAACCGCAACACCTTGCGCAAGAAGATCGTGGAGCTCGCCATCGAGCTGCCGGGACGGGAGTGACGTCACGCCCCCTCGCCCAGCGCTTGCGGGGGCTGTTCGTCGTGGCCGATGACAACCCGTGCTGGAGGCAGGGTCCCGTGGAACAGGCCCGGGCGGCATGCGAGGGCGGCGCTGCCGTGGTCCAGCTACGCGCGAAGCGCGCGACGGACCGCGTCACGCTTGAGATGGCCGCCGAGATCCGCAGCATCGCGCGCGCGCGGGGCGCCTTGTTTTTTGTCAACGATCGCTTCGATTTGGCGCTCTTGGCCGAGGCCGACGGAGTGCACCTCGGTCAAGACGACGTGGCGCCCGCCCGCCTGCCCACCGAGGCGCGCAGGCGGCTTTTGATCGGGCGTTCCACGCACACCCTCGCGCAGGCAAGGGCCGCTTGCGCTGAGCCCGTGGATTATGTCGCCTTCGGTCCGGTGTTTGAGACGCGCTCCAAGGACTCGCCCTACGATCCGCGCGGGCTCGCCCTGCTCGCCGAGGCCGTCCGCAGCGTGGCCCCTCATCCCGTAATCGCGATCGGGGGGATCGATCTCGCCCGCGCCGCCTCTGTCGTGCGCGCCGGAGCCGCCGGGGCGGCCGTGATTTCCGCAGTGGCGGGCGCCATCGATTCCACGGCTGCCGCGCGCGCACTCGTTCGCGCGCTCGAGGAAGCCGTCCCATGAACGACCTCGCGGCCCGCGCGACCTCCGCAACCGGCATGATAACGATGGTGGCGATCGCGTGGACGGCCTCGAACGACCGCAAGCGGGTTCCCTGGCGCATCATCTTCTACGGAACGGCGATCCAGTTCGGTCTTGCGCTTCTGATGTTGCGCACAGAGCCGGGGCGGCGATTCTTCGTGGCCGCAAACGACGCCGTCAATGGCTTCATCGGATACACCGACGCGGGCGTACGGTTCGTATTCGGAGCGCTCGTGGGCACCGGCTTTTCATTCGTCATCAACGTACTCCCCATCATCGTTTTCATGGGCAGCCTGTTCGCGGTGTTCTATCACATCGGTGTCGTCCAGCCGGTGGTCGCGCTCTTGGCGCGGGCGCTGGCGCGCAGCCTCGGAATCTCCGGCGCCGAAAGCCTGTCTGCCGTGGCAAACATCTTCCTGGGCATGGTCGAAGCACCACTGCTCATTCGTCCCTATCTCGCAGCCATGACGGAGTCCGAACTCTTCTGCGTGATGACGACGGGAATGGCGGGCATCGCGGGCTCGGTGCTTGTGGCGTACGTCCAGATGCTGGGTGGCGGTGACTTCGCAGGGCATCTTGTGATCTCGAGCATTCTGACCGCTCCAGCGGGCATTCTGATCGCCAAGGTCATGGTGCCAGAGAGCGGCGTGCCCGAGACGGGAGCCTCGGGGCATACGATCGTCGAGCCCACCTCTCTCAACTTGATCGATGCCGCAGCCACGGGTGCCGCGGATGGGATGCGCGTCGCTGCCTACGTCGGCGCAACGCTTTTGGCGTTCGTCGCTGCGATCGCGATGCTAAACGATGGCCTTGCGGCGCTGGGCGGCCTGGTGGGGATCGAGGGGTTGACGCTCCAGCGTGTGCTCGGTTTGGTGATGGCGCCGATCGCGTGGCTCATGGGCATTCCCTGGTCGGAGGCGACCCGGGTGGGTGGTCTGCTGGGGGTGAAGACGGTCTTGAACGAGTTTCTGGCCTACCAGCAGCTGGGTGAACTGATCAAGGCCGGCGCGCTCTCACACCGTTCCGCGGTGATCGCTTCGTATGCGCTGTGCGGCTTCGCAAATTTCGGCTCGCTCGCGATCTTGCTGGGCGGACTTGGAGGGATGGCGCCGACGCGACGCGGTGACGTCGCTCGACTCGGTCTCCGCTCAATCCTGGCGGGTTCGCTTGCAACCTTCATGACCGCGTGCATCGCGGGCGTCCTGCTCTAGCCCTCTCCGTGGATGAGGGTGAGCGTGATTTGCGTTTCGCCGGCCTCACTTGCCGACACGAGCACACTTGCCTTCCGGCCTCCCTTTCCGGCGATCAGCATGCGTTGGTCCGCGGAGCTCATCTCGCCCTCCACGGTCCAACCCTGCTCCGCGAGCTTCTGCCGGTAGAACTCGAAGACCCTTTCCGGCGTGTCCTTGGATTGGAAGGCGACCAAGAGTCCTTGCTCGGCCACGCTGGAACTCGTGACCACGCTCGCCCCGGGATAGCTCGGGAGGTCTGCCGGGAGGGCTTTGGGCAGGGCCCCATTCCCTCCGGGCGCCGTCTCTTCCCCAGGAACCTTCGAGGCCGTCGAGCTCGGAGCCGGTGTGATGGCTTTGGCCCCCGCGGCAGGGGCCGCCGGCGGACCCGCTTCTCGGCCACAAGAAACGGCTGACGCTGCGGCGGCGAGCGCCGCCCCGAATACGAGGCGACGTCCAGTAGACGGCATGCCCCCCCCTCTTTCGAGCCGGCGCGGAGCATAACGCGCTGCGCGGGACCCCCCCGGCTGCCGCCCCCGCAGGCGAACGGGAGTGAGCCGACGTTCCGGACGCCTCTCGGCGCACACTGGGGCGCTGCGAGCAGCGACGCTCCTCGCCGTTAGCGCCCTTCGAACTTCGGGGCGCGCCGCTCGATGAAGGCCGCCACGCCCTCCTTAAAGTCCCGGGTCCGGAAAAGCGGCAGAAGCTGCAGGAAGACGTGGTGCACGTTGGCCTCGAACGTCTCGTCTTGGCCAAGACGCATCATGCGCTTGGTCGCCTGTACGGCGAGCGGTGCGTTGCAGGCAATCTCCGCCGCCAGGGCTTGGACCTCCTTCGCGAGCAGCTCATCGGGGACCACGCGAGAGACCAGCCCAAGGGACACGCACTCCTCGGCCGGGAGCGTGCGTCCGGTAAAGGCGATCTCGCAGGCGCGCGACCAGCCGACGAGCCGCGGCAAAAGCCAAGTGCCGCCGCTCTCCGGCAAAACGCCGCGCCTCGCGAAGGCAGGCGCCAGCTTTGCGCTGGTCCCCGCGATCCGGATATCGCAACCGAGGGCGAGGTCCATCCCGTAGCCCGCAGCGGCACCATTCAGCGCGCAGATCGTGGGCTTGTCCAGGTTGTGGAGCACGATGGGTGGGGCGTCGCGCAGATCAAACTTGCCGGGACCCGCGACTTCGCTGCCGATGCCCTGCCCGGCCGCCAGATCCTTGAGGTCAAGACCGGCGCAGAAGCCCCTGCCGGCGCCGGTCAGCACGACGACGCGCACCCCGGGGTCCCTGTCACATTCGACCAGAGCCCGTGAGAGCGCCTCCAGCATGGCCGGTGAGATGGCGTTCAGCCGGTCGGGGCGATTCAGGGTAAGCGTGGCAACAGCCCCGTCGCGCCGGAAAAGAAGCTCGTCCATGGAGATCCTCCCGCGGTGGCCGCCGGCGTCATATTACAAAAATTGTGAACATCTTCCGATTCATGTAATATGTCAGGGATGCCCCACTCCGAGACCATATCGAGCCCCGCGGCGCCGCGCGCCGGGAGCTTGGTGCTCGACCTCCTTTCCACCCTGCGCCGCGGCTCGATGCCGGTGCGCGCGCTCGTGGAGGCGGGGGGGCTCTTCGGAATCGGCAGCAACAGTGTGCGCGTCGCGCTCGCACGCCTGCTCGCCCGAGGCCTGGTGGAGCGCGATGAGCGCGGTCTTTACCACCTCGGGTCTGCGGCGGGGGCGATCGAGCAGCAGGTCACCTCGTGGCGGCGCATTGGAGAGAAGACACGCCCCTGGGACGGGGGCTGGATCGCAGCGTACGGAGCGCCGGGCCTGGGCGGCGAGCGCGGGAGCGGGCGTCGCAGCGGGCGAGCCCTTCGCTTCCTCGGCTTCCGAGCGCTCGCACCGAACTTGAGCGTGCGTCCCGACAATCTCGATGGCGG
>DAIOWK010000064.1:0-13789 GCA_036758525.1 Myxococcota bacterium | reverse complement strand
CTTCCATGAGGGCGAGGGCGTCTTCCGAGGGTTGCCTCGTCCGTTCGACGCCACGCGCTATCACTCCCTTGTGATTGAGTCGGCGACCTGCCCGGCAGTACTCGAGGTGACCGCCCGTACCGCGGACGGTGAAATCATGGGGGTACTCCACCGCGAGCTCCCCCTCGAGGGCGTGCAGTTTCATCCCGAATCGATCCTGACTCGCGAGGGCAAACGTCTGCTTGCGAATTTCCTCGAGCGTTGCGGGGCGGGCGTGGCATGAGCCTGCGGGCAGCGCTCGAGCGCGCGATCCAAGGCGAGGAGGTTCCTCCCGGCGTCCTGGAAGCCGCGTTTGGCGAGATTATTGAAGGCAAGGCATCGCCCGTCGCAATCGCTGCACTGCTCGTGGCGCTACGCACAAAGGGCGAGACACCCGGGGAGATTGTGGCGGTGGCCCGAGCCTTGCGGGCACGGGCCGTTCTCGCGCCGTGTGTCGACCCGCGCACGGTGGACACCTGTGGCACGGGCGGCGATGGGGTGGGTTCCTTCAACATCTCGACGGCCGCGGCCTTCGTGGTTGCCGGTGCCGGCGTGCCGGTGGCCAAGCACGGCAATCGGGCGGCCACGAGCCGCGCCGGAAGCATCGACGTGCTGGAGGCCCTCGGTGTCCGCGCCGATCTGCACGTCGCGACCTCGGCGCGCATTCTCGAGCGGGTCGGGATCGCTCCGTTTTTCGCGCGTCGGGCACACCCCGCCATGCGCTATGTGGCTCCCGTCCGCCAGGAGCTCGGTGTTCGGACCCTCATGAACTGCCTCGGACCTCTGCTCAATCCCGTCGGAGCGAAGCGCCAACTCGTGGGCGTCTACGCGGCGGGCCTCGTTGCGACCCTGGCGAGCGCACCCTCGTGGTGCACGGGGACGATGGGCTCGACGAGATCACGACCGCCGCGAAAACCCACGCCACCCTGCTCGACGGGGGTCAGCTCACGGAACTGGTGTTGGATGCGGCGGAGTTCGGTCTGCCCCGCGCCCGGCTCGAGGATCTGCGCGGCGGAGACGCGCGGGAGAATGCCGTGATGGTGCGCGCCGTGCTCGATGGCGAGTCAGGCCCGCGGCGTGACATCGTCCTTTTGAACGCCGCCGCAGCGCTTTGGGTGGCGGGGGCGGCGAGCGGGCTCGCCGAAGGTCTGGTCGTGGCGCGCGAGAGCGTCGATTCAGGGGCCGCGAGTGCGCGCCTCGCTTCCCTCGTGCGCGCGACGGCCGAGGTGCAGGACGGCGCGTGACGATCCTGAGCGACATTCTCGCGCACAAGGCCGTGGAGCTGGCTGCGGCAAAGCAGCAGGTGCCGCAGGCGCAGATGGAGCGGGCCGCGTATGAGGTGCGCAGCCCGACGCGCGGCTTTCGCGCGGCTCTCCAGTCGGCACCCCGGCCGCGCATCATCGCGGAGATCAAGCGGCGCTCCCCTTCCCGTGGTGAGATTCGAGCCCGTTTTGATCCGGCCGAATGTGCGAAGGCCTACACCGATGGTGGCGCCGCTGCGATCTCCGTCTTGACGGACGAGCGCTTCTTCGGCGGGCGGCTCGACCAGCTTCAGCTCGTGCGCGCGGTCGCACCAGTGCCGCTTTTGCGCAAGGACTTCGTGATTGAGCCCTACCAGATCGATGAAGCCCGCGTCGCGGGTGCAGACGCTCTGCTGTTGATCGTCGCGGCGCTCGCGCCCAGCGCGCTCTATGCTCTGCGGATGCGCGCCGTCGAACTCGGCCTCGACGCGCTCGTGGAGGTCCACGACGAGCGCGAACTCGACGCGGCGCTCGAGGCTGGCGCGCAGCTGGTCGGGATCAACAATCGCGATCTGCGCACCTTTTCCACGGATCTCGCGGTGACCGAACGCCTCGCGCCCAAGCTGCCCACTGGCGTCACGCTGGTCGCCGAGAGTGGCATCTTCTCCAGCGACGATGTACGGCGCCTCGAAGCGGCAGGGGCCCACGCATGTCTCGTCGGCGAATCGCTGATGCGAGAGCCGGACCTTTGTCTCGCGCTGCGCAGGCTGCGCGGGCAGGACGGCGACACAAGCAACCTACGGGGGAAGTCGTGAGCGGTGTTCGGATCAAGGTCTGCGGGATCATCCATCCCGACGATGCCCAGGCAGCCGTCGATGCGGGCGTCGATCTTGTCGGCCTGAACTTCGTACCGCGAACCCCGCGCTGCCTCGACTTGCGGCGCGCGGAGGCCATCGCCGAGAGAGTGGCGGGCCGGGTCGAACGGGTCGCAGTCTTCCGGGACGCCTCCTGGGAGGAGATCGAGCGCGTGATCCGGCGGATCGAGGTCGAGCGCGTGCAGCTCCACGGGGATGAGCCTCCCGAAGATGTGGAGCAGGTGGATCTCCCAGTGATTAAGGCCATTCGCGGCGCCGACAAAGAAGCGGCTGAACGCTACCCCGGGACCATATTGCTGCTCGACCATCCCACCGAGGGCGGCGGCCGAGGCCGCGCGTGGAACTGGAGCGATGCCACGCCGCTCATCGATCAAGGCCACGACGTGATCCTGGCCGGCGGTCTGGATCCGCGAAACGTGGGACAGGTGCTGGCCGATCTCGGCGATCTTCTGCCGTGGGGCGTTGACGTGGCGACCGGCGTCGAGGGAGAGGCCTACCGCAAGGACCCTGCAAAGATTGCCGCCTTCATCGAGGCGGTGCGCAAGGCCCAGGCGAGCACGTGACGCAGAGGGCGGCGCCCGTCGATCCCCGCACTCGCCGAGCGGCCGGGAGCCGGTCGGATACGAGCGAGAGCGCCGCCGCGACTCCCGGTCATTTCGGACCGTACGGGGGGAGGTACGTCCCGGAGACCCTCGTCGCAGCACTCGATGAGCTTACGGAGGCGTACCAGCGCATCGCTTTGAACCCGCAATTCCAGCGCGAGCTCGCCCACCTGCTCACCAGCTACGCCGGACGCCCGACGCCCCTTAGCTTCGCAGCACGCGCGACCGAGGCGCTGGGAGGCGCCAAGATCTATCTCAAGCGAGAGGACCTCGCACACACAGGCGCCCACAAGATCAACAACGTGCTGGGTCAGGCGCTCTTGGCCAAGGCGATGGGCAAGCGCCGTGTCATCGCCGAGACTGGCGCCGGTCAGCACGGGGTCGCCACGGCCACCGCCTGCGCGTTGCTTGGCCTGGCCTGCGAGGTCTTCATGGGCGAGGTCGATGTGGAGCGCCAGGCGCTGAACGTCTTCCGCATGGAACTCCTCGGGGCAAAAGTGCATCCCGTCTCGTGCGGCTCCCGCACGCTCAAGGATGCGATCAACGAGGCGATGCGCGACTGGGTCACCCATGTCGCGACGACCTACTACTGCATCGGCTCGACCATGGGTCCGCATCCCTATCCCACCCTCGTGCGCGATTTTCAGCGCGTGATCGGGGTCGAGGCACGCCGTCAGATCCTCGAGGTCGAGGCACGGCTGCCAGATGTGGTGGTGGCTTGCGTGGGCGGCGGCTCCAACGCCATGGGAATCTTTCATCCCTTCCTCGGTGATGAGCGCGTTCAGCTCGTTGGCGTCGAGGCTGGGGGCGAGGGACTGGAGTCGGGCCACCACGGAGCGACCATCACGGCGGGCGTGCCGGGCATCCTGCATGGGATGAAAACGCTCGTGCTCTCGGACGACGACGGTCAGATCTTTGAAGCGCACTCCGTGTCGGCGGGGCTCGACTACCCCGGGGTGGGACCGGAGCACGCGCAGCTTCGCGACAGCGGCCGAGCGCAATACGTGACTGCGACCGACGCGGAGGCTCTTGACGCCTTCCAGTGGCTCTCGCGGATGGAAGGAATCATTCCGGCGCTCGAATC
Organism: Myxococcota bacterium; assembly: GCA_036758525.1. Taxonomy (GTDB): domain Bacteria; phylum Myxococcota_A; class UBA9160; order UBA9160; family UBA9160; genus UBA9160. The sequence goes on along the minus strand of DAIOWK010000064.1, from coordinate 9,969 downwards.
TGCCCACGCCGTGGCACACGTGCGAAGGCTTGCCCCGACGCTGCCCAGGGAGGCTCTTGTGCTCGTCAATCTCTCCGGTCGTGGCGACAAGGATGCGCCGCAGGTTCGCGAGATTCTTCAAGCCCGAAGACCCAGAAAGCACTAGACACGATGGGTCGCATCAGCGAGCGCTTCCACCTGCTGCGCAGTCGAGGGGAACGCGCGCTTATGCCCTTTGTGACGGCCGGCGATCCCGATCTCGCAACCACGGAAGCGATCGTCTTGGCCTTGGCCGAGTCGGGCGCCGACTTGATTGAGCTCGGCGCCCCGTTCTCCGACCCGATCGCCGAAGGCCCGACCATCCAGCGAGCAAGCGAGCGAGCGCTCCGCGGCAAGACCTCGCTGCGGCGCATCCTCGGTCTTGTGCAAGACCTGCGCCCCAAGGTCGATCTTCCGCTTCTCTTGATGGGCTACGCGAACCCCTTCTACGCCATGGGCGAAGAGAACTTCGCTTCGGCGGCTGCCGAGGTCGGTGTCGACGGCATCATCGTGGTCGACCTCCCGCCCGAGGAGGGAGCGACTCTTTTCGCCGAGGTGGAGAAGCGCGGCATCGACCCCGTCCTGCTTGCGGCGCCCACCACCACGACGACGCGCCGCGAGATGCTCGCAGGGCGCACGCGTGGCTTCCTCTACTATGTCTCGCTCACTGGAGTGACAGGAGCACGCGCAGCGCTCGCCCAAGGGATTCGCGAGAGTGTCGAGGCCGTCCGGCGCCTGTCGCCGATCCCTGTTTGCGTTGGCTTTGGTGTCTCCACCCCGGAGCAGGCGCGAGAGATCGCCGAGTACGCGGACGGTGTCGTGGTGGGAAGCGCGCTTGTAAGCCGCATCGCCGGCGCACCCTCGCGGGAGGATGCCGTCGATGCGGCCGCGAAATTCGTGGCTGAGCTCAAGGCGGGAATGCGCGCCTAACGGCGGGCTCGAAACGCGAGAGCACGAGAACCTGGCGCGCCGGACGGCAGCCCGGAATCCAGGGCGCAACCCCTCGGGTCGGACAAGGGATACATCCTCCCGTCTCTCAGGTCGCAGGATCGAGCAGCCCCTTGAATCCGGAAGGCGCATGCGGGCCAATCACCAGCTGCTCGAGCACGCCCAGGCCCTCGCGCGTCCGTGTACCCGCAGACAGACGCGCGCGGCAGAGCGCCTGCACATGCAGATGCTGCGGCGCCAGGGGAGGGAGCTCGGCGAGCGTCCAACGCTCTCCGCCCACGACGTTCTCGCCCTTCCACACTCCATGGCCCCACTCCGGATGCAGGTAGCCGATGCCCAGCATCTGAAAGGTGAGCAGCGTCTCGAGCTCGATGGAGAGTGGCTCCCCGCGGAACGGAGAAAGACGGAGCTCCGCGCTCTGCGCGCGGCGCGTTCCGGGTTGCCAACGGACCGTGTGGGACACCTGAGCCATCGTCTCGAGCGCTTCCTCAGGAAGGGCGCCCCCCTGTGAAGCCGGCACCCGGGCGCCGAAGGAGTGCCAAGCCCGTCCGTCGGCATCCTCGTTTGTATCGAAGTGGGTGCAGAGGTCTTCGAAGTGCAGCGGCGTCCAGAGCCAGTAGAACTGCGGGAGCGGGCCGGGCGCACCGCCCTCCCGTTCGCCCACCGGACGCACCCCCCACGAGCGGTCACGGGCGCCTACTACCTGGGTCGGCTGGATGGCGAGGCGCTCGCCATCGCAACCGAGGCTGCCGGTCCATACGCCGAATTGCGTTAGACGGGTCGAATCCATCAGTACGCGGCCGTCGAGCCGGTGGGTGAAGCGCGGCTCCTCGATCGCCTGCGTCCGGGCGTCGAAGACGAGGTCCGCCGCGACTCCGAAGTCGTTCTCCGCCACCCGCACCCGCAGGCGCCGCAGCGGCTCGACCACCTCCACCGCGATCGGCCCCACCCGTGTCTCTGTCCGTTCGAGGGGTGCAAGGCGCGAAGCGCGCACCGTGCGCTGCACACCGCCGCGCACGACACTGAAGGCCGCATCCATCACCCGACGGTTTGGGTAAAGCCCGAGCGCCAGGGCGAAGAAGAGGTCGGCCTCGCGCGTGTAGCCGTGGAAGAAGTAGCGATCGTAGAAGTTTCGATCACTGCTTCCCGGATGCGCGATGGGTTCGGGGGTCTGGTGGATCGGATAATCGTCAAGACGGGTCAGCATGCAGGCTACCCCTTGGAGATTTCGGAGAGGAGGGAGGGTTTCAGAAGCATGACCTCACGAACCGCCTGGGCGGCAAAGTGGCCGCCCAGGGCGGACGTTGCGTCCTTCGTCACATCTTCGGAGAGGCCGTCGAAGGCTTCGAGTGTGGAGGCCATGACCGTGCGAAGGGCGCCGAGGCGAGCCGTGGGCGGCGCCGTCGGCGCAGCCGCAAGGCTGTGGTCAATCCGCAGAGCGACGTCGTACGCAGCGGTCTCTCCGGTAGCCCGCAGCGCACTCGCCGCGCGTCCCAGGCTGTCGTGGAGCGACTGCGCCTCGAGCTCAAGCCCGGCACTCTTTTCCTCCACCCGGTCCCGTAGATTGCGCAGCACATCCGCCACCGCATAAAGCTGCCCGCGCGCGAAGCGAGACTCAATGCCAGGGAGCACCGTCTCAAGCAGTGTGCGAACGCAGCCATCGATCAACTGCTCGGGGGGGATCAGCACTGCGGAGTCCCTCCTATTCGGCAGGGGCGGGGAGAAAGCCGCGGAGCACCGCGAGGCCCGCCATCAGGAATGGAAGTTGGTGGTCGAAGATCGCCATGCGCAGATCCGGTGTGCGACCGTCCCGGAAGGCACGGATGCCTGTCAGCATGATGGCGCTCATCTTCACGAGTGAAAGCAGCTCATAGAACCGCAGTCGCTCCGGATCGACGGCGCGACCGGACGCTTGGGCGTAGAGCGCATAAAACTCAGAGGGCGGTATCAGACCGGAGGCGAGGGGCGAGCCGGCACGCCACAGAAGCGAGGTACACCAGGCCACGTCCTCCAGCGGGTCTCCGAGATGAACCATCTCCCAGTCGAGAACGCCGGAAAGACGCACCCCGCCCGGCGTCTCCTCCAGCAACCAGTTGCCGAGACGGAAGTCTCCGTGGACGAGGGTCGTCTCATCGGTCGCCGGCGCGTGTCGCCGCAGCCAACCGAGCGTCTCCTGCATCACCGCGGGCACCGGGAGCCGCGTCGCTTCGATGCGCTCCCGCCAGCGCGCGAGTTCGCGCAGAGCTGCGTCGTTCCCCTTTCGGGGAGCGCCGAGGAAAGCGAGGTCCCGCTTCCGCCAGTCGATGGCATGAAGGCGGGCCAAGGCCGCGATGACCTGGGGCGTGAGGGCGGCCCGCGTCGCAGGATCGAGCGGGCCCGAGCCGTCGGGCTTGGGGGCGGGAATCGGTACCTGCCCGGGGAGCCGCTCCATCACGTAAAACGGCCGCTCGAGGACCGCAGGGTCTGGCTCGAACCATGGCGTCGGAGGGGAGGGGAGGGGGTCGTCGGAGAGCGCGTTCAGCACCCGGAACTCGGGCTCTAGGTCATAGGGTTCCAGAAGGCCCGCCACCGGGGCGCGCTTTGCCACAAACGCCCGGCGAGAAGCGCCCCCGTTCTCATGGATCTCCACCAGGAATGAAAACGTCTCCTGGGAAAAGCCCTCGGTACTTCGTTCCAAGGAGATCATCTTGACAGCGCGGGCACCGGGGAGCCGGGAGAGGAGGAAACCCTCCAGTCTTGCTTCCAGCGAATCGCTCAACGCGCCTTCTCCGTCTTGGCCGGCGGTCCACCCGCAAGCTTGGTCCAAAGCGCGCGCACCTGGCTCTCGGTCTCCACAAGCGCGCCGGAGTTGTCGATCACGTGATCCGCAAGCCGCCGCTTCTCATCCAGTGGCATCTGCGCGGACACCCTCCGCAGCGCCTCCTCCCGCGGGAAGCCATCACGCTGCATGAGGCGCGCAATCTGGACCTCCAGGGGCACCCAGACCACCACGACGGCATCGAGGCCGAGCTGCGACCGTGCGGGGGGGGCCTGGCCACGGACCTCCAAAAGCAGCGGGATGTCGAGCACGAGCACTGGGACGGCAGCCTCCCGGGCGGCCTGTGCTCGACGCGCGACTTCCCCACCCACACGGGGGTGCACGAGCTGATTGAGTCGCAGCCGCGCCGCGGCGTCGCGGAAGACGAGGGCACCGAGCGCCTCGCGATCGACCGCACCGTCGGGTCGCAACAGGTGCGAGCCAAAGCTCGCGGCGATCTCGGCCGTGAGAGACTGCCCGGGCCCCTCGAGCTCGTGCACGATCGCATCGGCATCGATCACGCGGGCACCGAGCTTCTCGAGGAGTCTTGCGACGGTGCTCTTGCCGGAGCCGATGCCCCCGGTGAGACCGATCGTGCGTGTCATTGCTGGGAAGATCGCACGCAACGCACCATCGGCTCAACCCCGTCTCTTCAGACCACGCCGTCGCCCTCGGCACGGACGCAGTTCTTGCCCTGCGCCTTCGCCCGGTAGAGCGCCCGATCCGCCGCCTGGAAGAACGCCTTGCGATCACCCTTGTACTGCGCGACGCCGACCGACACCGTCACTTTCTCAAGCCGCATCGTCTCGTCGAGGAGGAAGCTCTTCTCCGCCACCGCCTCGCGGACTTTCTCGCCGAGTGTCGCGGCTCCGGACAGATCCGTGTTGCCAGCGAGCACCACGAACTCCTCGCCGCCGTAGCGTGCGAGCAGGTCGCTCGCCCGCATGCTCTCGTCCATGATGCGAGCGATCCGGGTCAAAAGCTCGTCGCCTGCCGCGTGTCCGAGCCGGTCGTTCAGGCGCTTGAAGTCGTCGATGTCCACCAACAGGATCGAGAGCGGGTCTCCCGAGCGCTGGACCCGCTTGATCTCGCGGGTGAGGTGATCTTGGAAGAAGCGATGGTTGTGCAGCTTGGTAAGCCCGTCGGTGATGGAGAGCTGCGAGAGCTGCTCATTGGCCCGCTCAAGCTCGTGTTTCTGGACCGTGAGCTGGTGGATTGCAGCTTCGATTTCCGATTGGTTCTTGCGCAGCTTGCGCGTCATGTCGTTGAAGGTGCGTGTCAGGAGACCGATCTCGTCGTTGCCCCGGGTGTCCGGGATCTCGAGGTCGAGCTCACCCCGGGAGATGCGCCGCGCGCCGTCAGAGAGAGCCTCGATCGGTCGCACGATCGCAGCCGTGATCTTGTACGCCAGGAAACTGAAGAGCAGAACGATCACGAGGTCGGTGACGAAGATCCGGGTCACGACCGAGAGCACGGGCTCAAACGCCTGATCAAACGGCTCCTCCACCAGGACCGTCCAATCGAGCCGGGCGAGGCTGCGCGCGGCCCCGATCACGCGCTCCCCGCTGGGCTTCTGATAGTCGCTCACCGCCCGGCCCGCGGGCGGAGGCGGTGGTAGCTTGATTTCGCTCCACGCCCCGGGGTTCTCGTCGCAGACCGCGTCCCCGCCGGAGCCCTGAGCTTCGGCCGTGCTGCAGCTCGGGCCCGCGGCGAGCTCGGTACCCGTGATTCCCAGCCCATCGGCCCCCACGAGGCTGATGCGCGTCTGGGCCTCCTCTCCCCCCCCGGAGAGCACCCGCCCGAGTTCATCGGTCCCCAAGACAGCGACCAAGACCCCCACCACGCCACCATCCGCCCCCCGAACCGGCGCGCTGGCGAGGACGAGGGGCGCACCGCTCGACGTGCGCGCGCTTTGCAGATCCGGCTCCACGAGGGCGCCTGAGTTGTGGGCGAGTTCCGGGGGAAGAGTGCCGGGATCGCCCCACGTGGCTGCGACCGCCCCCGAGGGATGCAGAAGCACTAGGCCGCGGAGGGCTGAGAGCTTTGGCCCGGAGGCGGCGAGATCGAGGGCTTTGCGGGTTTCGCCGCCGTCCGTCCCGCTTCGCAGAGAGCCGGCGATGGCTCGCAGCGCGGGCGCGCCCGCGCGGGCTCCGACGTCCGACTGGGCAGCCGAGAGCCACGCCTCCACCCGAGATGCGCTGCTCTGGAGCAGCGCCGAAAAGCGCTGATCGATCGCCTCCCGCAGGAAGCGATGGGTGGATTCGATCGAAATCCAACTGACCGCGAGGGCTGTCAGAAAGGTAGAGAGGAAGACGAAGAAAATGATCTTCGTCGCAAGGCTGTTGAGGGACTGCCTTCTGGCGGCTGCGAAGGGCTCCGGCATTCGTCGGGCGGACTCCCAGGGTTTTTCGTATCGACTGGCCCGAGCCCGTTCTTGATGATCTTCTGGCCCGAAAGGCGTATAACTCCCTGTCCGCCCGACAAAATCGCCGAAATGAGGGCTTGGCAGTGAGCCCCGCCCTCCGATATATTGCGCCCGTTTTTCGAGGGGTTAGCGACCTTTCCGCGAATGCGCGGGCCGCCGCCCTCTGATTGGGCGGGCCGCGCAGTCCAGTTGAACGCGCGCTCCGCCGAGATTGCGACCGCGAATGAACGAAACGCACAAGACCCGTCCGCTTTCCCTCAGCCAAACCGCAGACGCGGAGCTCGAGCAGCTGCGTGCGCAAATCGATGCCACCGACCGGCGCATCCTGGCGCAGCTCAACGAGCGTGCGCGCCTTGTGCAGGCGGTGGGGGGCCTGAAGCGGAGCACCGGGGCGCCGGTGTATTCGGCGCCGCGCGAGCAGGAAATTCTGGCGCGCGTCGTCGCCGAAAATTCTGGGCCCTTCCCGTCCACGGCCCTCGCGCCAATCTTTCGCGAGATTATCTCCGCCTGCCGGACCCTCGAAGAGCCGCTGCGCATCGCTTTTCTCGGTCCCGAGGGCACGAACTCGCATCTGGCCGCGCGGGAGGAGTTTGGCGCCTCCGCCACGCTATGCGCCGTGCCGTCGATCCCCGCGGTTTTCGCCAGCGTCGAGCGGGGACAGGCCGATCTTGGTGTGGTACCGGTCGAGAACTCGACCGAAGGCGCGGTCACCCAGACACTCGACGCATTCGTCGACACCGAGCTCACCCTTTGCGGCGAAGTGGTACTTCGTATCTCCTACCACCTCCTTTCCCGGAGTGGGCGGATCGACGACGTGAAGCGCGTGGTCTCGCATCCCCAGGGTCTTGCACAATGTCGCGGGTGGCTCGATGCCCATCTGCCCTCCGCCGAGCGCAACGAGAGTGCGAGCACCGCTGCCGCGGCGCGTCTGGCCGCCGAGGACGGTGGGGTTGCCGCCATCGCGAGCGCGATCGCGGCCGAGGCCTACGGTCTACGCACGATCGAATCGAGCATCGAGGATCGACGTGACAACACCACGCGATTTCTGCTGATCGGTCGTACACCTCCTGCGCCCTCCGGCAGTGATCTTACGTGCGCCGTCTTCACGGTGCGCAAGGACGAGTCGGGCGCCCTCTACAAGCTGCTCGAGCCGTTCGCCCGGGAAGGCGTGAATCTCACCGCCATCCAGGCGCGACCGATCAAGGGCAAGCCCTGGGAGTATCTGTTCTATCTCGACGTCGAAGGGCATCCGAGCGAAGGGCCCGTGGGGCGTGCACTCGCCGACGCCGCGAGCCGGGCTCACTCCCACAAGATCCTAGGCTCGTTCCCCCGCGCGAGCGCGCGGCCGCGACGCGCGGGAACCACGGCGGGAGCCAGCTAGTCGTGGCGCTCGAGCAGATCGTGAAGCCCGAGATTGCGGCGCTCGAGCCCTATCAGCCGGGCAAGCCGATCGAAGAGCTGGAGCGCGAACTTGGGATCGAGGGCGCCATCAAGCTGGCCTCCAATGAGAACCCGCTCGGTCCCTCGCCGCGTGCACTCGAGGCGGCCCACGCGGCGCTTTCGGGGATGCACCGCTATCCCGACGGCGGGAGCTTCCGTTTGCGCCGTCGTCTCGCATCACACCTGGGTGTCGAGCCCCACCAGATCGTCTTGGGCACGGGTGCAGACGAAATCCTCGAGCTGTTGGTGAAGGCGTTTGTGCGTTCCGGCGACGAGGTCGTGTATGCCTGGCCCTCGTTCGCCATGTATCCGATCGTGACCCAAGGCGCGGGCGCGAAGAGCGTACGCGTGGCGCTCGACGCCGGCCTGGTCCACGACTTGACGAAGCTCCGGGCGGCGGTGACGCCGCGGACGCGGCTCCTCTTCGTGTGCAACCCGAACAATCCCACCGGCACAAGCGTCGGCGCGGGCGAGCTCGATGCCTTTGTCAAGGCGCTCCCCTCACACGTGGTCCTGGCGATTGACGAGGCGTACTGTGAGTTTGCGCGGCGGCCCGACTTCCCGCGCACGATTGAGTGGATCGCGAGACGTCCGGGCAGCATCGTGCTCCGGACCTTCTCCAAGATCTATGGCTTGGCGGGACTGCGCGTGGGTTACGGAGTCGGCGACGCCGAACTGGTGGGTTACCTCGAGCGCGCGAGGCATCCTTTCAACATCAACAGTGTGGCCCAGGCGGCCGCGGAAGCCGCGCTCGACGATGTTGCGCACGTCGCCGCGACCCGACGCGTGAACGCCCAGGGCATCGAGTATCTGACGCGTGAGCTCCGCGCACTTGGCATCGAGGTCTGGCCGACGGACGCAAACTTCGTGCTGGCGCGTGCCGGTGGACGGGCCACGTATGAGCGCCTGCTCCGCGAAGGGGTGATCGTGCGGCCGCTCGGAGGCTTTGGTCTGGACGAACATGTACGCATCACCATCGGACTCCCCGAGGAAAACGAGCGCCTTGTGAAGGCGCTGCGGCGGCTCCGCCAGGAGGCTGCGTGACGTCGTCCGCCCCGCGCTTCGAGCGCCTCACGGTGATTGGTCTCGGCCTGCTCGGCGGCTCGGTGGCACTGGCCGCCCGCGCGCGCGGTGTTGTGGGGCGCGTGGTGGGCTCTGGGCGCTCGCGCGAGAGCCTCGCGGCGGCGCTGCGGCGCGGCGCCGTGGACGAAATCCAGTTCGGCGCGGACGCCGTGCGGGATGCCGATCTCGTGGTGCTTGCGACACCGGTCTCTGCAATGCCCAGCGCGCTGGGTGCGGCGGTGGCCGGCCTGAGAGCCGGTGCACTCGTCACCGACGTGGGAAGTGTGAAGGCGCCCCTCGCCGACGTGCTGCCTGGTTTGCTGCCGCCTGGGGTCCGCTTCATCGGCGCGCACCCCATGGCGGGAAGCCACCGGCGCGGCATCGAGTACGCTCGGGCCGACCTCTTCGACGGCGCCGCCTGCGTCGTGACCCCGTCGCACGACGCCGAGCCCGAAGCAGTGGAGCGGGTCGTGGGCTTCTGGCGCGCAATCGGTGCACGGGTGGTGCTGCGCAGTCCGGCGGAGCACGACGCACAGGTGGCGTGGACGAGTCACCTTCCCCACGCTCTGGCATTCGCTTTCGCGCGGGCCCTCGAGGGGGCGCCTGCGGGCGCCCGCGAGGTTTCCGGTCCTGGCTTCCGGGACTTCACGCGCATTGCGCGCAGCGATGCAGAGTTGTGGAGTGAGATTCTGGCGGCGAACCGGAAGGCCATTGCCGGTCCTCTGCAGGAGACCGCCCGGCGCCTGGCTGAACTCGCTCGCAGCCTGGATGCGAACGATGTCGATTCGCTCGAACGCTTCCTCGAGGTTGCGCGTCAAGCCCTTGCGCAGATCGCCCCCGAGGACCTGAGATCTCGCCCATCCGGGGGCGAAAACCCGGAAATCGCGGCCGCCAAGTCGGCGGCCTCGGAAGGAGAACGAAAGATCACTCATGACTGAACGACCCAAGACAGCTGGCGCACAGACGTTCGCCGAGCTCTTCGAGAACAGCATCAGGCAAATGAAAGAGGGAGAGGTCGTGCGGGGCACGGTCCTCTCCCTGGATGCCGATCACGTCCAGGTGGATATCGGCTTCAAGTCGGAAGGGCTCATCCCCACCTGGGAGTTCATGGACGATGACGGCACGATCCTCGTGCGCGTGGGCGACGTGGTAGACGTTCTGGTCGAAGAGGCCGAGGACGAGGACGGCCGCATCGTTCTTTCGAAGGAGAAGGCCGACCGCCTGAAAATCTGGGATGAGATCAGTCGGGCCTACGAGGCCGACGAGCCCGTGGAGGGCA
>DAIOWK010000063.1:0-13798 GCA_036758525.1 Myxococcota bacterium | reverse complement strand
ACAGTTCATGGCGGTCCCCAAAGCGACAGCGAATCCGGCCGAGCAGCTCTTCGAATTCGACGGCGCAGCCCTGCACGTCACCGATGAACACCGGTTGCACGGCACGAGCTTAGCGATTCTCCAGCTAAGATGAGCCCCCCGGAGGACCTGTCATGGGATCTCCTTCTGGAAGGGTCCTCAAAAGCGGAAACGACAACCGGGAGGCGGCATGGAGTGGAATCTGGCGGACCTGTTTGAGCTCGTGGCGGATACCTGTCCGGAGCGCGTGGCGCTCCAACACGGGCTGGACGGTGTCACCCGCACTTGGCACGAACTCGAGCGTCGGGCCAACGCCCTGGCCGGCCACTTCGCCGGCCAGCACAAGGTCGGCGCCAAGATCTCGGTCTATGCTCACAACCGCCCAGAGTTCGTCGAGACCGTCATCGGTGCCATGAAGGCGCGCCTTGTGCCGGTGAATGTGAACTACCGCTACCTCGAAGATGAACTCATCTATCTCTTCGACAACTCCGACAGCGAGATCGTGGTCTACGAGGCGACCTATGCCGAGCGGATCGCGAAGGTGCGCGACCGCGTCTCTCGCGTGAGGGAGTGGATCGAACTCGAAGACGGTGCTCCCGGCAACCCGTTCGCGACGCCCTACGAACAGATCGCGGCAGCGGAGGCGGAGCGCCTGGACATCGAGCGCAGCCCACGCGACCTGCTCTTTCTCTATACCGGGGGCACCACGGGCATGCCGAAGGGGGTGATGTGGGAGCAGTCCGCCCTCTTCCGCAGCCTCGGCGGAGGTGGCAACGCCGTCCTCGGCGAAAGGGCCTCGGAGTCGGTGGAGCAACAGCGCCGCCGCATCCAAGAGCAGGCGCGCTCCCAGCGCCTCTTGCCCGGCAGCCCTCTCATGCATGGAACCGGGCTGTTTACGAGCCTGACTGCGCTCGGCGGCGGCGGCTCTGTGGTGACCTTACGCTCGCGCTCCCTTGATCCGGAGGAGCTCTGGAACACAGTCGAAGCGCGGGGTGTGCAAGCGCTCTCGATCGTCGGTGACGCTTTTGCGAAGCCCATGCTCCGCGCCCTCGAAGCGCATCCAGACCGCTGGGACCTGAGGTCGTGCGTTCTCATCATCTCCTCCGGCGTCATGTGGAGTCCCGAAGTGAAACGCGGCCTGCTTCGGCATCTTCCCCACGCGATCCTGTACGACTCGTTCGGCTCGAGCGAGGCAACGGGCTTTGGGGCCGAACTGACAACCAAGGACTCGGAGGCGAAGGTCGGAAAGTTTCAACTCGGTCCTAACTGCAAAGTTTTCACGCCCGACGGCCGCGAGGTCCGTCCGGGCAGCAGCGAGGCCGGGTTTGTGGCGCGAAGCGGCCCCATCCCTGTGGGCTACTACAAGGACGAGAAGAAAACCGCTGAAACCTTTCGCACGATCGACGGCGAGCGCTGGTCGATCCCAGGCGACTGGTGCACGGTCAATCAAGACGGGACCCTGAATCTGCTCGGTCGCGGGTCCGTGTGCATCAACACCGGCGGAGAAAAGGTCTACCCGGAGGAGATCGAGGAATCGCTGAAACAACACCCTCTAGTGTATGATGCTGCGGTGGTAGGGCTGCCCGACGAACGCTGGGGGGAGGCTGTCACAGCGCTTGTCGAGCTGCGCGCGGGTACCGCACCGACGCAGGAGGAGCTGCGCGCGCACGTGCGCGAGCGACTCGCGCCGTACAAAGCCCCGAAGAGCGTGCTCTTTGTCGATTCGATTGGCCGCGCTCCCTCGGGCAAAGTCGATTACAAAGCGCTGAAGGCACGGGCGCGCGAAGCCCTGGGAATCGCATGAGTTCGAATCCCCGAGCCTCGCGGGGCGCGTGGACCCGAGCCGACCGGCTTCCGTCCGCCCGGCGGGCTAGGTAGGCAGCGATGGCCGAAGTTCTCGTGCTCCAACACGTGGCACCCGAGACGGCGGGACGCATCGGCGATGCCGTGGCAGCGGCGGGCCACAAACTGCGTGTCGTGCGTTCTTTCGCGGGCGAGCCCGTGCCGAAGTCCCTCGAAGGAGTGGCGGGGCTCATCGTGATGGGTGGCCCGATGGGCGTCTACGAGCGTGACCGATTTCCCTATCTCCACGATGAGTTGCGGCTCATCGAACTGGCCCTCCGCGGGGAGCGGCCCGTGTTGGGCGTGTGCCTTGGGAGCCAGCTTCTGGCCCACGCACTCGGCGCCGACGTACGTCCGGGGCCGGCCAAAGAGATCGGGTGGCATGGGCTCACGCTCTACGAGGAGGCGGCGACCGATCTCATGCTTTCGGGCGCGCCTCGCTCGTTCACGGCCTTCCATTGGCACGGCGATGTGTTCGACCTACCCGCGGGTGCAATCGGCCTTGCGCGCTCCGTGCAGACTCCCTGGCAAGGATTCCGCTATGGCCCGAACGCTTGGGGGCTGCTCTTCCACATCGAGGTGACGGAGACGATGGTGGCCGCCATGGTGCAGGCCTTCCCCGACGAACTCGCAGGGGCTGGACTCGAGGGTCGCGAAATCCTCTCGCACGCAGCCACACACCTCACAGCACTCAAGCGTGTCGCGATCGGTGCCTTTGCGCGCTGGGCGGAACTGCTGAGCTAGCTCTCCGCGAAGAGGGGCGTAGCTGCCAGCGACGTGCGGCAGCCCAACCGGGCCGACCGCGGCGTTTTCGAGCGCTCCGCGGCGTTTCGCGTACGCCTCACCCCGAAAGGTCTCGACCTCTCCCGGCGGCCCGCGTGCGCTGGAGCGACCGCTGGCTCGACCGTGGCGAGCGGCGCGCCGATCTTGCGCTGCTCTGGGCCAGGTGATGAGGCGCTGGCCCCCGCTCGCCTTCCTCGGCACACACCCTGAGCCGCCGCGCGAACGCGGATTTGAGGAAGTCCGCGGTGACGCGAGCGCAGCCGCGCCGGATCCGGAGCCCTCTGCGGGGCAAGGGCTAGAATGGTCGAGCCGGCCAAGCCCCTCGACCGTGGGGCGCGGGCCGACGCGGTGGGGGCTGGGTGGCTCGTCGGATCATCGTGTGCGACGGCGCGGAGCTCGCGCGCCTCTGGTGCCGGATCGGTGCCGGGGAGCAGGAGGAGCTTACCTGGGTCCCCCGTGAAGATGAGGCTCGAGCCCGGCCCGCGGGTTTTCGGGCGCTCATGGGTGGGGTCACCCTCGACGTCATTCAAAAGCTCGATCCCAAAGAAGGCGACGGTTTCGCGGTGGTTTCAGAGGACGGCCCCTTCCTCCGCACCGCGGTCGCGACGATTGCGGAGGCTGCACCTCATGCCCCGATCCTGGTGCTCTCCGATCGCGTCGCTGCCGAGCTGCTGCCTCCCCACCCCTGTTTGCGTCGAACGGGATTGCGCTCGCTCATTCGCGATGACGTGGACGACGAGTTCGCCCACCTCACAAACCTTCGGCGCGTGGTCGAGATCGGAGCCCGGCTCGGCCCGCGACAAAGAGTCGGTGTGCTTCTTCAGCCCGATCCCGACCCCGATGGCATCGCCTGTGGGTACGCCTTGCGTGCTCTGCTTGGACGTAACCGCAGTACGGCCCCCCTCATCTCGTTCGGCTCCGTCACGCGTCCCGAAAACCGCGCCATGGTGGCCGCGCTTGGCATCGAGGTGCGCACCCTCGGCCCGAACGAACTCGAAGAGTTCGACGGGATTGCGCTAGTGGACGTCCAGCCGCCGGTCTTCGGTGAGCCGCCACCGGCTCGCTTGCGCAGTGTCGACGTGGTGATCGACCATCACCCCGAGCGCCCCGGCTACGACGCTGTCATCAAGGACATCCGACCTTCCTATGGCGCCACGTCTACCATCTTGACCGAGTATGTCCGCGCCGCGGGCATCGAGGTTCGACCCAAGCTCGCGACAGGTCTGCTCTACGGCATCAAGAGCGACACCCAGCTCCTCGGCCGCGAGACGAGCCGCCACGACATGAACGCCTTCTCATTCCTCCATGCCGAGCACAGTCCCGCACTTCTGCGGCGCATCGAGCAGCCCGCCATGCCGCTTGATGGCCTGCGCGCGCTCGGTCGTGCCCTTGCGCGCGCCACGGTGGAACAAGGAATCCACATCCTCGTGTTGGGACGCGTGCGGGAGGACGTAATCCCACAGGTTGCGGACATGGCACTCCAGGCGGAGGGATCGGAGTGGGCAATTGCCGCGGGCATTGTCGGCTCGAACCTTGTCTTCTCCGTCCGCAACGTGGGCTATGTACGGGCAGCCGGAGATGTCGTCCGGGCTGTCGTCGAAGGGCTCGGCGTGGGCGGCGGACACCGCACCATGGCAAAGGGGATCATCCCGCTGAAAGCCTTCCGCAAGGTCTATGGAGACGCCGGGCGGACGCGGATTCATCGCGCGCTTCACGACGCCTTTGTGCGCGCCATCCGGCGGCCAGAAGCGTGACACGACCCCGCAAGCTTACCGACGACGAGGTCGCAGCCGCGCTGCGTGGGCTAAGTGGCTGGAGTGTCGAGGGTGGCAAGCTGCACCGTGAGTTCCGCTTCGGCGACTTCAGCGAGGCCTTTGGCTTCATGACCCGCGCCGCGCTCGCAGCCGAGTCGATGAATCACCATCCCGAGTGGTTCAACGTGTGGAGTCGCGTGGTGGTCGATCTACAAACCCACGACGCCGGCGGACTCACGGAGCTCGATTTCGAACTCGCGCGTCGAATGAGCGCGATCGCTGCTGCGGTTTCCTCTTCCTGACGCTCCTCGCCGGTCGGCGAACTAGCGCCGTTTCGTGAGACTGTCGACGGACAAGAGCCCGGGCACGTTTACATCGCTCGGCGGTATGGCGACCATGCTCCACGACTCCCGTCGCCAGCCCCCGCCTTCACTCAGGTTCGCAAAGCTCTCGCCGACACTGTCGATCACCTGGACCGGCCGCGTGGGGTCATCCGGCCACTTGGGGTAGTCGGCGCGATCTTCGCTCCAGCGACCGACAAACATGCCCACGTCGATCGCCTCCTCGCGTCTGTCGTAGGAGAGGTAGTAGAGCGGCTGAAGGGTTTCGAGATCGACGTACAGCACAAGACGCGCGGTCTGATCCCCACCGCGCGTCCCTTTGAAACGCCCTTCGAGCACGAGGGCCCGCCGCAAATCCCAGCGATCGCTCCCGAAGGAGAGGCCCCAGGGACCAAAGTTGCGCTCGTTTGCCTCCGGATACGACGGCGCCGCAGCATTGATGGGCGTCAGCACATCCTGAAGCCCGAGAAGCTTGAAGTCGTAGAGCAGGGGTCGCAGCACGAGCCCCTCGAAGCCCGTCCGCTTGGGGGAGATGGATCCCCCTCCTCCCCCGACCGCGACTGCGACACCGCCGACTGAGCTGCTGGTACCCCCCATAGCACCCGTCCCACCCCCTAACGAAAGCTGGGACGCGGACTGCACCCCGACACTAAAGGATGGCATAAAAATGCCTTCGATCTGATTGGAGTTGATGCGGCGCACCTTCCGCCACTGCGGGAGGAAGGCGTGGAGATCGTCCGATCGATCCGGATCGGCGAGGGACGCGATGTCGCGGTATTGGCGCCATGCGTACTCACGTGCCGCGAAGGGCGTGGTCATGACTCCACCGCCGACCCATTCCTGCGTGCCGGCGCCCGGAACCTTGTAATCCGCTGCCGCCCGGTCGGCGCGGCCCGAAAGCGAAAGCACGAAGAGCTCGCCTTCGAAGGGCTCCGCGCGCCCCGAGCGTCCAACCATGTCCACGACGCGAAACTTGGCCTTGAACCCTCCCGCCTGGTAGCGCTCGGCCACGTTCCACGCCCACTTGAGGCCGGCCTGGGGATCGTCGGGGGCGATCGTGTCGGGCGGGAAAGGAAGGCCTGCGCGGTAGCCGGCGATTCCGCCGTTGTCTTGAAGGTGGGTCTTCCCCCGCTCTTTCTCCGTGGCCTCCTGAAAGAATGCGGGCGGTCCGTAGTCGCGGAAGCAGGGTCCGATCTCGAGTCGCTGGCCCTCGAAGAAGAAGCGATCCCGCTCCTCCCAGAGCGCCGGCGGGAGATAGTTTTTCAACACCTCGAGCTTGCCGAGGTCGATGACGTCGCCCGTGTGGAAGGGGATCGGAGGAGCGTCTTGGCCGATGGGCCAGCCGCGGAGTCCTCCGTTCGGAGCGCAGGAGTCCGGGGGCGGAAGCGCCCAGGGACCGGACTCCGACCGCGCGGGCGCAGCGGCGGGCCACGCCCCAAGGGCGACGGTCGCGAGCCACGCAGCGGCAAGCCGTCTTGTTCCGCGCCTTCCCCTGCCTGGGCTCGCCACCCTTCCTCCCTTTCACGCCGGCAATAGCCTCGCCTATGCGCATCCTATTATGCAAACGACCCGCTTGGCCGAAGTATTCGACCATGGCGCGCGACGAGTTTCTGGTGTTTGGCTCCCCTTCAATCGAAGAGCCCGAGATTGCCGAGGTCGTCGACTGCCTGCGCTCGGGTTGGATCGGGACCGGACCGCGCGTTGCGCGATTCGAAGAGCGCTTCCGGGAGTACAAGGAAGCCGAACACGCCGTCGCCCTCAACTCGTGTACCGCAGCGCTCCACCTTTCCCTCGCCGCACTCGGGGTGGGCCCCGACAGCGAGGTCATCGTCCCCACCATGACCTTCGTGGTGACGTGCAACGCCGTGGTACACACCGGCGCCGTGCCTGTGCTCGTCGACTGCGAGCGCGACACCCAGAATATCGACCCCGAGTTGCTCGAGGCGGCAATCACGCCCCGCACGCGTGCCATCGTGGTCGTGCACTTCGCGGGTCGACCCTGTGCCATGGATCGCATTACTGCCATCGCGCAGCGCCACGGCCTCGCGCTGATCGAAGATTGCGCCCATGCGATTGAGACGGAATTCCACGGCCGGAAAGCCGGAACGATGGGCGACGTGGGCTGCTTCAGCTTCTATGTCACAAAAAACATCGTGACCGGTGAAGGCGGCATGGCAATCGTCCGCTCGCGCGAAGTCGCGGACCGAATGCGCACCCTCGCACTCCACGGCATGACGAAAGATGCCTGGCAAAGGTTTTCAGACAAGGGTTACATCCACTACGACGTCGTCGACGCCGGGTTTAAATACAACATGATGGACCTGCAGGCGGCGCTCGGCATCCACCAGTTGGCGCGGGTCGAGCGTTACTGGAAGCGGCGGAGCGAGATCTGGAACGCCTACTGCGAAGCCCTGCGCGAGCTACCCGTCTTTCTCCCGACGGCCCCTGCCGCGGGAACGCGCCACGCCCACCACTTGTTCACCCTGCTTCTTGACCTGGAAAACCTAACCCTCACGCGAGATGAATGCCTGGAGCGCATGACGGCACAAAAAATTGGCGTCGGCGTCCACTACCGCGCCGTGCATCTCCATCCCTTCTACCAAGAGCGCTATGGCTATCGGGTAGGACAGTTCCCGGCGGCAGAATGGATCTCCGATCGCACGTTCTCGCTGCCCCTTTCGCCGAAATTGACAGACGAAGACGTCTCGGACGTCGTTCGCGCAGTCGAGCGGACGCTCGGGGCCTAACCCTCCCTCCTTGGTTCCCCAGGGCGCTGCAAGGCCCTTCGACGGCGGCGCGAGGCGACGCGCTTCGGGAGCAAGGGCTCTCTCGAGTCAGAGATCGCTGGGCGGGTTGGCTTCGGAAGTTCGTTAGCCAAGCGTCAGCAAGTCGTGCGCGCCCTTCATTCGGCTCTGGATGTCGATCCCGACCGGGCAGGACCCGAGACACGGGGCGCTACACGAAGCGCATACCGACGCCTGCCTCTCAAGTCGCGAATACAAGCGCATTCCCTCTTTTTCCCAGCCATAGTCCTCGAAGTACATGCGCTGGCGGAGAACGTCGGCGATCGGCAGCTTCTCCGGACAGGAGGTGAGGCAGGCACCACAATGGGGCGAGCAATAGCTACCGCGGATCTCCCGGTCGTACTTCTCGAGGATCGAGACGTCCCCCGGCGTTACGCCCCTTCCCGACGCGTACAGATACTCGTCGACGTGCTGAAGCTCGAAGAAGGACACCACGAGACATGAAACGTCTGGATTCGAGAGAACCCACTTAAAGGCTGCCTGGGAGTAGGCGTCGGCTTCGCCGCGGAAGCCAGAGAGTCCGTGGTGGCGTGCGCCCTTCAGCGTCTTCATCGCAACCACGCCCATGTCCTGCTCGGCCCGTGCCTTGGAGATGATCTCGCCGAGTCGCGGCCAGATGCCATGGTGGTAGGCGAGCATCATCACGTCGAAGCGGCCCGACTCGATGGCCTGCGTCGCGACCTGGATGAGATTCGGAGTGTGCGAGGAAAAGCCGAGGAAGCGCGCCTTGCCCTGCTCTTTCAGTCGGTCAAAGGCCTCGTGGACGTTGGGGTCCATCAGCCGATCCAGCTCGTCGCAGGAGTGGATGTGCACGAGATCCACGTGATCCGTGCCGAGACGCCGCAGGCTGCCCTCGATCGCTTGTGTGTAGGTCTCGACGGATGCTCCCGCCGGCACGTGGCCTTCGGGCGTACAGAACTTCGTGGCGATGAAAACCTGGTCACGCAGGCCCTTGACCGCCCGGCCCATCGCCTGCTCGCTGCCGGAGCCGGAGTAATCGGGGGCAGTGTCGAAGTAGTTCACCCCGCGCTCGAGGGCGAGTCGCGCAATCTTCTCGCCGTTCTCGCCCTGGATCGCGCCCGTGCCAAGCACGATGTCGGAGACCTGCCAACCGGTTCGTCCGAAGCGCCGATAGCTCTTGATCCGACTCCCCTTCCACTCCTCCTTCCATTCCGGCGCGGTCCGTTCCACCTTTGCTCCGAAGATCTCCCTAGCCACGGGCAACCAGCCGCGGCCCTCGTTGCCAAGACCGAGCAGCGCACGCGAAGCGGTACCCGCGGCACCGACAGCCAAACTCCCGATCGCAACCCCCACCCCGGACGCGGCACCCGCAAGGACCCGGCGGCGGTCCGGATCCGTGGTCCGGCGGCCTGCCCGCGAAGCTGCACGTCCAACGAAGAATCCCACGACAGTGAGAGCGAGCAGCACTCCCGCCACCCAAAATACGCCGACTCGTGTCACACCCGCGCGTGGCAGGACGAGCTCCGCAAGCGGTTGCAAAAGCGCGCCGGCAGGAAATGCGGTGGGATCGGAGCCGATGAAACTGCGGTAGAGGAAGCGGCCCGACACCGCAAAGCCGAGGAGTGCTGCAGCGGCGAGCCATAGCACGACGAACCATCTTGCAGCGGTCTTGGAGTGAGATGACATCTCTGGACCCCCCTCTTCTTCGACGGGTCCCTATCATAGCCTCAGGCGGTGGTTGCGGTGAAAATGATCACCCCACCGGGCAGGCGCTCGCTCGTCACCCGGAGCGTGAGGCCCGCCGCGGAGCGCGCCAGGTATTCGATGAATCCGTGCGAGGTGAATCGCGCACACTCAGGGAGCTCTGCCGCATCGCGCACGATCAGCCGAAAACCACGCACCGGAAGCCCTGGCTCGAGTTCGAACGTCCACTCGGTGAAGTTCCACAACACCGGTCCGAGGGTCACGATCAGCTTGCCGACCCGCATGCCCCATTTCTCAAGGCTCGCATCGAACTGGCTATAGAGACCGGCCTTGTGCATGCGCTCGGCGGCGCGCCAGCCCCGTTGGAAGAGGTACTCCTCGGGGTCGCCGTGGGCCTCGATCGAGATCAGGATATCGACCACGCGGCGATAGGTGTCGATCGGAACCCACGTGGCGGGGCCGATCTTCGACTCGAGGATGAGGAGGTCGTCGAGAGTGAGCTGCGCCTCGAGCTCCTCACGGGTGAGCTGGCGGGTATCGAGGAGTCTTTGAATGTCATCGACAGCGGACTGAAAGCCCGTCCCCTTAATCGAGGGCACCGTCATTGCGCGGACCTCACCCCCCCACACCCCGGACAAGTGGATCGGTCTGTCAGACTGCAGCCTTGAGGCTCATTCCTGCCGATCGCGGAAGGGGCTCCAGACGTGCTCTCGCAGCCGCTCTAGCGCCTGCGGGGCAAGGCCGAGGCCAGGAACGGATCCCGACAAGGGATCCAGCACTGGCACCAAAAGGTGCAGCTCCCCCGGGGTGGAACCGAGGTCGGCGGTTTCCGCAGCGAGGGCGGCACGCGCTCGCGCGGCGTCGGGATGCGCGGCCCCTCCCACCTCGAGGGCCACCCGTGCAAGTGCCGGGTCGCGACCCCTCTCGCACCAGATTTGGAGGAAGCGCTCCGCCGCACGACGCGTCCCCGCCACAAAGCCGTCCGCGAGACGTGCGGCGAGCCGCACTCCCGTGTCGGCGGAGGCGCCGATCCAGATCGGGGGGCCAAGTCGCTGCAAGGGCTTCGGGAACACCTCGGGGCCCACCAGTCGGTAGTACTGACCCTGAAACTCGACGGCGCGCTCAGCCCAGGCCTGACGCAGAACGAGCAGGCTCTCTTCAAATCGCTCGAGCCGGCCCTCTACGGGAACGCCAAAGCCGTCGAACCCCTCGGCGTGCCCACCCAACCCGAGGCCGAGCTCGAGCCGTCCGCCGGACAAGCCGTCGAGCGTCGCCGCGTCCTCCGCGAGACGCAGCGGGTGGTAGAGCGGCAGAGGCAAAAGCGCACTCCCCACGCGGATCTGCGTCGTGCGTGCCGCGATTGCTGCGAGCAGCGGGAGCGCCGCGGGAACCACTGCAGCGTGCGCGAACGGCCGCTCCGAGATCCAGAGCACATCGATGCCCGCCGCTTCCGCACGGGCAGCGTGCTCGAGGATCGCGGGGTACAGCCGCTCCGGTTCCGCGGGGCCACGCAGGTCGTAGCGCAGGCCAAGGCGGAGATTCACAGTGGAACGATAGTATCCACGCATGCCGCACGCCCCCGAGCTGCCGCCGGGCATCGATCCTCAGCACCTGGCCGCGATCGAAAAGACGGAGCTGCATCAGCATGTCGACGGATCGATTCCCGTGCGCACGGTATGGGAACTGATGCGGCGCCACGGTCTCGCACCCACTTCGACCGAGGCGGAGCTGGGAAAGCTGCTGGTCCTTCAACCTGAAGAGGAGGGCACCCTCCTTTCGTACCTCGACAAGTTCCACTACCCGCTCTGGGTGACGCAGTTCTTTGAGAATATCGAGCGCGTCGTGGGTGACATCGTCGACGAGGCCGTCGCCCAAGGCGTGCGCACGCTCGAGCTTCGCTACTCACCGATCATTCATACGTATGCGGGGCTCACGCTCCGTCAGTCGATCGTCGCGGTGCTCTCGGCGATGCGTGAGCGCATCCGCATGCATGGACCAGATCGGCTGCGCTGCGGTCTGGTCGTGATCGCGATGCGCCAGCAAGGTCCGCACATCGCGAAGATCCTGGCGCGCCAGGCCATCAGCGAGGCGCACCACCTGCACCGCGTGTGCGGCGTCGTCGGGTTCGACATCGCAGGCGCGGAGCGCGGGACACCACCCCGCCTGTTCCGCGACGCCTTTGAAATCGCAGCCAAGGGCGGCCTCGGTACAACCGCACACGCTGGCGAAGACGAGGGTGCGGCCTGCGTCTGGGAGGCGGTGGAGGTACTGGGCGTGAAACGGCTCGGGCACGCGTGCTCCGCGGTGCAAGACCGCGAGCTGGTGCGGCGCCTCGCCCGCGACGGCATCCTCGTCGAATGCTGCCTCACCTCGAACTGGCAAACCGGTGCCGCACGTCGCGGGGAACGACACCCGCTGTACACCTTCCTCGAGGCGGGAGTGCCGGTAGCGATTTGTACGGACAACGTGACGGTCTCGGGTACGACGCAGCTGCGTGAGAGCGCCTTGGTTGCGGCCGAGCTGGGTCTCGACGCCGTAGCCGAGATCCATCACAAGGCGCGGCGCTACTCGTTTCTGGAGGCGACCGGCCCGGGTTGCTAGAGCGCCCCAAAAGCGACCGCAACCCCGGGCGTCGCTTCGAACCCAGGATCCGCGTGCGTGACGCATAAGCGCCCGCCCGCGCTGGCGCTCACCCGTCCGCTCCGCGGCTCCTCCGCATCTTCGAACGCGCAGGGACCGCAAGTTCGGAGCCCACGCTAAGGCGCGGTAGGGCGATCGGAAGGCGCGCTAGGCTCGACGTCATGCAAAGCCGCTGGAGTGATACCGATGCCCGGCGCGCCGTTCAGGAATGGGGTCCTCAACACGGCGAGCTCCTCGCGCTCCGGATCTACAGCTCCCGCCTGATCGGCGCCGAGCCGGAGCTCGTGCTGCACGGCGGGGGCAATACTTCTCTCAAGGCGCCCTACCGCACCTTGCTTGGAGACTCCCTTGAATGCCTCTACGTGAAGGGCTCCGGATCGAGCCTTGATCGCGTCGGGCCCCGAGACTTTCCCGCCCTCGATCTCGGCTACCTGCGTCGCCTAGAAGCACTGCCCTCCCTCTCCGATGAGGAGATGGTGAACCAGCTCCGCACCCATCTGTTCGATGCGGCGGCTCCGAATCCTTCGGTTGAAGCCCTGCTCCATGCCTTCCTTCCCCAGCGTTTCGTCGACCACTCCCACGCCGACGCAGTACTTGCCCTCACCAATCAGCCCGATGGCGAAAAGCTCGTCTGCGAAGCCTTGGGGGATGGGGTCGTCGTCTTGCCGTACATCATGCCCGGCTTCCCCCTCGCGAAGGCGGTCGCCAAGGCGGTGCGCGACGAACCGAGCGCCACCGCCATCGTGCTGATCAAGCATGGCCTCTTTACCTTTGGTGCGGACGCGCGCGAGAGCTACGAGCGCCATATCCAGCGCGTCGACGCGTGCCGCCGCTTCGCCGAGACTCGCGCACGGGGCCGCAGCGCGATCTCGATCGGAGTTCCACGGCCGGTCGGGTCTGCTCCCGCAGCAACGCTCGTCGCCCGGGCAGCGCCTGTCCTACGCGGCCTCCTCGCGGAGCCCAACCTCGATCCGCAGGCACCGCCGCGGCGCGTGATCCTCGACTGGCGTGCCAGCCCGGAAGTACTTGCGTTCTGCACGAGCGACGCCGCGGCGACCCTCGCCGAAAGGGGTCCCCTTACCCCCGACCACGTGATCCGCACCAAGGCGCTCCCTTTGTATCTCGAGGATCCTGCCTGGGACGACGCGCTTTGCCTTGCGAAGCAGCTCGAACGCGCCGTGGCGAGCTACCGCGCGGCATATGACGCCTATTTCGCAGACCAGGTCCGCGCCAAAGGCGTTTCACGCACGAAGCTGGACTCGGCCCCGCGGGTCGTCCTGCTGCCCGGCGCTGGAGCGCTGTGCTTCGGCAAGACAAAGCGTGACGCCGCGATTGCCGCCGACATCACCGAGCACACGCTCCGTACGAAGGCGCTTGCCGAGGCCATCGGCCGCTACGAGGCACTCTCTCTCTCGGATCTGTTTGACATGGAATACTGGAGTCTCGAACAAGCGAAGCTCGGTCAGACCGCAGAGTTGCCCCTCGAGCGGCAGGTCGTACTCGTCACCGGCGGTGCGGGCGCGATCGGGATCGGAGTGGCCGATGTGTGCGCGGGTGCCGGAGCGCACGTGGTCCTTACCGACCTGGACGAGGCACGGGTCAAGGCCGCGGCTGAGAAGCTAACCCGGAATCACGGTGCGGGGCGGGCGGTCGGTGTCGCGATGGATGTGACCGACGAGGCTTCCGTACGAAGCGCCTTCGACACCGCCTGTGTGACCTACGGTGGCGTCGACGTGGTGGTCGCGAACGCCGGAGTGGCCGTCGTGTCACCGATCGCCGACCTCTCCGTCTCCGAGGTGCGACGCGTTGCAGACGTGAACTACCTGGGCGTCCTGCTCACCCTGCGTGAGGCTGCGCGCATCTTCCGCATGCAGGGCACGGCTGGGAACGTCGTGATCAACGCCTCCAAGAATGTGTTCGCACCGGGCAAGGATTTCGGCGCGTACAGCGC
>DAIOWK010000062.1:0-14049 GCA_036758525.1 Myxococcota bacterium | reverse complement strand
CGTGTGCACCGCTCTCGATGTATTTCTTGGCGTTGTCCCACGCTGCGCCGCCGGTCGTCATGGAGATGGCGACACAGACGCCAGACACAATGGAACCGATCAGGAGTCCACCCAACGCCTGCGCTCCAAGGGCGAGACCCACCACGACCGGAATCAGTGCGGGAATGAGCGCGGGGGCCACCATCAGCTTTAGCGCCGCGGCGGTCACGAGGTCGACGCAGGTGCGATAGTCGGGCGCGGCTTTTCCTTCCATCAAGCCCTTGATTTCGCGGAACTGGCGACGCACCTCCTGGACCACCTGGCCGCCGGCCACACCCACCGCGTTCATGGCCAGCGATGCAAAAATGAAGGGGATGACCGCGCCGAGAAAGAGCCCCGCAAGAACGTAGGGATTGCTGATATCAAAGCTCAGGTTCTGAACGCCACTGCCCCCAAGTCTCTTCAGGTCTTCGATGAACGTGGCAAACAAAACGACGGCGGCGAGGCCTGCCGAAGCGATGGCGTAGCCCTTGGTCACGGCTTTGGTCGTGTTCCCCACGGCATCGAGGGGATCGGTCACCGATCGGACTTCCTTCCCCATATCTGCCATTTGCGCGATGCCGCCCGCGTTGTCGGTGATCGGTCCATAGGCGTCGATCGCCACCACGATGCCCGCCAGCGAGAGCATGCTCATCGCCGCGATGGCCACACCGAAAAGCCCGGCAAGTGCCTGGCATACCAGCATGGCAGTGACAATCACAAAGACCGGAAGAACGGTGGACTGCATCCCCACCGCAAGACCACTGATGATGTTGGTTGCGTGGCCTCCCAAGGAGTCGTTCGCGATTTTGATGACGGGCCTTGCGTTACTGCCTGTGTAGATGTCTGTGATCCACATCATCGCGCCCGTGACGACGCCCCCGATCGCCGCGCACAGAACTAGGTCTGTGGCGCTGAACGTCGCCTCCGGCGGGATTGCGATCCAGGCGCCCGTGGCAAGCGCCAAAAGCCCCAGGGAGAGGACTGTCGCGATGCCGAGGCCCGTGTACATGGCCGCCATCACGTTCGGAGCCTTCGCACCCTTGGCGGGACCGACGCGAACAAACGGGATCGCGACCACGGATCCCAGAATTCCAACCCCCCCCACCAGGAGGGGGTACAGGAACATCTGTTGGCTCGTCGGATACAAGATGTGCGCAAGCAGCATTGCGGCGGCCGCGGTCACCCCATAGGTCTCGAACAGATCCGCCGCCATGCCGGCGCAGTCCCCCACGTTGTCACCCACGTTGTCGGCAATGACCGCCGGGTTGCGCGGGTCGTCCTCGGGGATGTTCGCCTCCACCTTACCGACGAGGTCGGCACCCACGTCGGCGGCCTTCGTGAAAATGCCGCCGCCGAGGCGCGCGAAGACCGAGATCAGAGAGCCGCCGAAGGCGAGCCCGATCAAAGCGTCGGGCCTGGTGACCCCCGCGGTGTCCATGGCTGTCGCAAGGGCCACCAGGGCAAACAGGCCCAGACCTACGACCATCAGGCCTGTGACTGCTCCCCCTTGGAAGGCCAGGGCAAAGGCGCGCTGGAAGCCGTCCTTTGCAGCCTCCGCGACCCGGACGTTGGCCCGCACGGAGACATTCATGCCGATGATCCCGGCGGAAGCGCTGGCGACTGCTCCGAGAACAAAGCCGGCGGCGGTCCAGCTGCCAAGCGAGGGCAGGGCCCAGATGAGGAGTGCCAGAGGAAGGCCCACGAGCCCCACGGTCCGGTACTGGCGTGAAAGGAAGGCCTGGGCACCCGTGCGGATGGCCCCGGCGATCTCGAGGGCGCGCGGGGAGGTGGCCGGAGAGGCAAGCACCCTACGGAACAGCCAAAAGCCGAAGCCAATTGCCAGCCCGGCCGCAATCAGGGCGAAGAGAGTGATGGACATTGCGTCTCCCGATTCGCGCGGTTCTTCAAAGCGTGTCGCAGGGAGGGGACCCAGCCCCGCCGGATCCAGGTTGGGCCCGTTTGATCACTCCCGTGGACGGGAGGAAGAAGCGAGGATCTCGGCCCCGCGAGGACCCCCAGGCGGCGGCACACACTAGACGGCTGGACCCGGATCGTCCAGTCCCGATTGGGGTTTCGGGCTAGACTAGGGGCTGCATGGAGCGCCCCCCGATTCGCCACCCGGCTGGCCCGGGCGACCCTGATCGCCTGGTCGAGATCGCCTCGTTCCCCCACCCCCTCGAGGCTCACCTCGCCGCCGCGCGCCTAAGGACTGAGGGCGTCCTTGTCTCACTCTCCGGTGAGCACGCCGCGGGCCTGCTTTCTGGCGTCGGCTGCGTAAGGCTCTGGGTTCGCGAGGTCGATCGAGCGCGCGCCGTGGAATCCCTGGCCCCAATCGGTCCGAGGACCGGGGTCCCCCGTCGCTCTGCCTACTTTGTGACGGGCGACCTCGATGCACCGCGCTGCCCGCGCTGTGGAGGCCTCGCGCTCGAGGCGGAACGCCTTCACGGGCCGTTCTTCCTCTTCCTCCGGCTCTTTCTTCGGGGGGTCCGGGACGTCCTGCGGCCGCGCCTGCGCTGCAGGCTATGCAAAGCAAGTTGGAGGCCTGCCCTCGGGGATCAGGACGGGCCGAGCGCATCCCTTCCCCCGCGCTTGCCCGGAGCCTAGTTCGGTTGCGGTGTTCGGGGGTGGACGTACTTGCAGGGCACCCACTTCGTTTCGACGATGAGGGCAGTGTTGCGTGCGGAAATCTTGCATTTGGTCTGATCCGCTGAGACCTCGGTCATCACGGCTTCTCCGCTCCACCAGCTTCCCGTCCTGCTATCGGCGTAGACGAGCGTCCCCTCACGCGGGAGGATGAGGCAGCCCCCGACCCCGCAGGCGGAGCCCAGCAGAAGGACGAGAAGAACAAGCGTTGCGCGGTTGCGCACGGCCTACGCCGCCTGCTCGAGGACGCGCACCATCTCCGCGCGCCCGGGGCCGAGGGGCTCCGCCGGCGCACGCTGGTCACGTTCCCGCCAAGCCGCAAGCACCCGCCGCATGACGTCACCGTTTCTGAGCAGCGAGTCCGGGGTTTCGAGCAGATTGAAGTTTCGCAGAAACGCGCGCAGCACCACCGCATCCGTACGGAGAGCAGGCAGGAGGCCGTCCCGCAGAACCGAGCGCATGAACCTCATGGGGTCCACCGGCTGCGCGTCCGCAGTCACGTTCGCGGCGAAAGGGTCTTCGCCGCGCCGCTGCTGGGCGGCAACCTCGCAGGCATCACGGTCCTGTGTGACGGCGGAGCGATACCACGGCTCGATCTCTCGCCGGGTCCCGCGCTCGAGCTCGAACGCCAGCGCCTGAGCGTCGTCGCCGTGCTCTCGAAGCGCATCCGCGAGCAGGTAGGCATGCACGAAGGCCAGGGAGCAGCCTCGACCGTAGAGGGGATTGGTATGAATCGCTGCGTCACCGATGGCATGGACCCCGAGGGCCACCGGCATTCCGTCGTACATGAACACGCGTTTGCGGTTTCTGAGGCCAGCCATCCCATAGACGTCCGTCACGGGCTCCGAACGGTTGGGTTCGAGCCAGGTCCGAATCGCTGGGATGGCGTTGGCTGCGGCCTCGAACGGGCCCGGACGGAGTACGCGGCGCATCGGGCTGTCTTCGGGAGATGCCGCAAGGGTGACGGAGAAGATCCTCGAATCCCCGTTGAAGACCGCGAACTTCATGTAGCCGAGATCTGCTCCGATCGGTCCGTCGCGCGGCGGTTCCTCGGCCCCGGGCCGCAGTCGGTAAAAGCGCGAGGAGTAGAAGATCCCACAGTCCTCGGTCTCCTCCTGAATCGGCGGCACGCCGATCTGGCAGAGCCACTTGGACAGGGCCGATCGTCGGCCGCTCGCGTCGACCACCAGATCCGCCCGTAGCATCTCGGCGGGAGCGCCCGTCCGGCGCACGCGTACACCGGTCACCCGCGGCGGGGAGCCAAACGTCCGAGGGGCGACGGCTTGAAGGCCGAGCACCTCCGAACCGTCATGCCAGACGACGCCGGGAGTCTGCGCCACGATCTTATGCAGTACCCACTCGAGGGTAAGCCGGCGGCACCCGAGCAACACGAGGTCCTCGTCCCCGGGCTTTGCTCCGCGGTCGTCGATGGTCGGGGGAAGCATCTCCGTAATGCGCAGATCATAGGCACCGTTGCGCATGAGAGCGTCGAGCACGTCCGGAGCGCGGTCCCGCAGAAGGTTCCGGAATCGTGCGAGAAACGCGTGGGAGTGTCGGACCTGGGGCGCCCCGCGGCGATCCCAGCGCTCAAAGGCTTGGACGGCGGACTCCGGGAGCGGCGTCGAATCCTTCTCGAGCACAGTCACATGGTGGCCGCCGCGGGAGAGCGCGAGGGCTGCCCCAAGACCCGCGATGCCGCCACCGATCACGATCACCTCTGCCACTCGCACCCTCCGATCGGCGACCGACCTCAACCACCCTATGGTAGCGGCGAGCTGTCCTGAGTTCCTTGGGCCGATACCAAAAGGTCCTGACCGGTGCCGCGAGCCTGCACGAACTCCGCCGCTTGGAGGATCGAAGACCCAAACGACGGACTCCGTCACCCGCCTCCGGGATCGGCGAGAGCGGGCGCGTTCATCCTCATCCCCGGCCCTCTCGCGTGTCGCCT
Organism: Myxococcota bacterium; assembly: GCA_036758525.1. Lineage (GTDB taxonomy): Bacteria > Myxococcota_A > UBA9160 > UBA9160 > UBA9160 > UBA9160. The sequence goes on along the minus strand of DAIOWK010000062.1, from coordinate 9,437 downwards.
CCCGAGCCCGCGCCGCGCTCGCGTGGCAGCCTATTCGGCCTCCCGCAGGGTAGAATCAAGCAAGCGGCGCCGGCTCGCGATGGGCCGTGTGCGGGCGGGGTGCAGGCGATGGGTCGATCTCAAGGCCGATTCGATGGAAAGGTCGCGTTCGTGACCGGCGGTGGCACCGGAATCGGCTTCGCTTGCGCGCAGGCGATCACCGATGAGGGCGGAAGTGTGATGCTGGCGGGCCGCCGCGAGAGTGCGTTGCGCGCCGCCGCGCAGAAGCTTGGCCCAAACGCCGCCTGGGTGATCTGTGACGTTTCATCCGATGCAGCGATCGAAGCGGGGATTTCGGCAGCCGTTGACCGGTTCGGGCCGCTGCGCCTCGCCGTAAACTCGGCGGGCGCTGGTTCGGTGGGGAGCGTGCTTAACGGCACTTCCGAGGACTTTGCCAAGATCATTGATACCAATCTCGTGGGTACGTTCCGCGCGATGCGCGGCGAAGCCCGCGCGATGAAGGCGGCGGGCGGCGGTAGCATTGTCAACGTGAGCTCCATCGCAGGAGTGCTGACGCATCGCTGGATGAGCGCGTATTGCGCCTCCAAGGCGGGCCTCAACATGCTGACGCGCTGCGCAGCCGACGACCTCGGTGAGCATGGAGTTCGCGTGAATGCCGTAATGCCGAGCTTCGTGCCAACGGAGATCTGGTCGGTCATGGTTTCGAGCCCAGAGATTCACACGGAATACCTCCGACGGATTCCGCTCGGACGGCTCGGCACGGTCGAAGATGTGGCCGCGCTCACGGCCTTCCTGCTTTCCGACGACTCGGGCTGGATCACAGGTCAATGCGTGGGCGTCGACGGCGGCCATACGGTCCGGCAAGGGCCTGACATGGTTCCCATCTACCGCCAGTTCCTGCCCGAAGAGCGTTAGGCAAAGCCGCGGAGGAGGACAATCGATGGATGTAGCGGTGCTGAAAAAGGAGGTCTGCTCGACGATCGATTCGCTTCGCTCCGATCTGCTTCGCGTTTCGCGGGCGATCCACGCGCAACCGGAGTTGGCATTTGAGGAGCATGAAGCAGCGGCACTCTTGTGTAGCACGCTCAAGGGAGCAGGACTCCAAGTGGAGTCCGGCGCTTATGGACTTAAGACCGCATTCGAGAGCGAGTTCGGACAAGACACCCCCCGAGGGGCGTGTGTCGCGTTACTCGCCGAGTACGACGCGCTTCCCGGGATTGGCCACGCATGCGGGCACAACCTGATCGCGACGGCTGCGGTGGGCGCTGGACTCGCGCTGGCGGCTCTGGGCTCCCGGCTCCCGGGTCACGTCCGGCTGCTCGGAACGCCGGCCGAAGAGCGTGGGGGAGGCAAGGAGCTGATGGCGCAGCGGGGCGCCTTCGACGGCGTCGACGCTGCCCTGATGGTGCATCCGGCGGGCGTCGATCTCGCCACCATGCCGTGCATCGCGGTGGCCGACCTTGGCGTGCGCTATCGCGGCGTCGCGGCTCACGCGTCGGCGATGCCCGACCGAGGGGTGAACGCGCTTGACGCCTTGGTCCTCGGCTATCAGTCGATCGCTGCGTTGCGCCAACACATCCGTCCCACCGAACGTATCCACGGCATCATCACCAAGGGAGGCTCGGCGCCCAACATCGTCCCCGAGGAGGCGGAGGGCCGCTTCTATGTGCGCGCGCGCAACGCAGAGGAACTGCTTCCACTGAAGCGCCGCGTGGAGGGCTGTTTCCAGGCCGGGGCCAGTGCGACGGGCGCGAAGCTTGAGCTCACCTGGCACGCGCCAGACTACCTGGAGCTGCGCACCAACTGGCCCCTCGCCGATGCGTATCAATGCAACGCCGAGTCCCTGGGGCGCCGCTTCTTCCCATTCGACAAGCTGCCGCCCGGCGTGCAGGGCAGCACGGACATGGGCAACGTGAGCCAACGCGTCCCTTCCATCCATCCCATGATCGCCGCCGCTCCTCCGCATTGCACGATCCACAACGCCGAGTTCGCAACGTGGGCTGCCTCGGAGATGGGCGATGCTGCCGCGCTCGACGGCGCCAAAGCGCTCGCCATGACCGCGCTCGATTTCCTGTGCGACGAGGCATTGCGCAAGCGAGTCCGGGAGGCCTTCAACACGGAGAGTGCCTAAGGCCTTGTTGCCTCATGCGGCTTCCGCAGCCACGGCGTGGCAGATCTGCTGCACGTCATCGTCCGCGATCTCCCGCTTTCGATCCGCCAACTCCTGGAAGCGGAGGAAGGCGCGCTCGAGCGCTGCACCGCTCAGGACGAAGCCCAGCTTCCCGGCGCGCGCTGCGAAGCCGGCCCGTCCCGAGAGCTTTCCAAGCACGATTTCAGTGCCGACCGGGTGCCCTATTTCGGCCGGGTCGATCACCTCATAGGTCTCGCGCTGCTTCAGGACACCGTCCTGATGGACGCCAGAAGCGTGGCGAAACGCATTCCCCCCCACAATCGCCTTGTTTGATGCGACGCGCAGACCGCTGCGCTCCTCCACGAGCTTGGAAAGACCATGAATCGCGCGGGGGTTCACACCGCTTTCGACGCGGAGAGCATCAGCATGGACTCGCAGCGCCATTACCACCTCTTCGAAACAGGTATTGCCGGCACGCTCCCCGATGCCGTTCACCGTCACCTCCAGCTGGCGGGCACCTGCGCTCACTGCGGCAAGCGCGTTCGCCGTCGCGAGGCCAAGGTCATCTTGACCGTGAAACGACAAGACTGCATTCCGCAGAGCGGGGACGCGTGTGTAGAGGTTCTCGATCAGCGTGCGCAGAGCGTCGGGGAGAATGAATCCAACGGTGTCGGGCAGGTTCACCGTCATTGCGCCAGCCTCGAGCGAGGCGCAAATGAGCTCCGCCAGGAACTCAGGGTCGGATCGAGTCGCGTCCATCGGGCTGAACTCGACTTCGGCGACCCGAGAGCGCGCCTGACGGACCGCGATTCGCGCCATTTCGATCACCTGTTCGCGGCTCTTGTGGAGCTGATGGGCGAGGTGCATATCGCTCGCGTTCACGAAGACGTGGATGCGCGGATGCTCGGCGCCGTGCAGGGCTTCGACCGCCGCCTCGATATCCCCTGGCACGGCTCGCGCGAGACCGCAAACGGTGACGCCTCCTACGCTCTCTGCTACTGCGCGTACGGACGCGAGCTCTTGAGGTGAGGCGCTCGGGAAGCCTGCCTCGATCACGTCCACACCCGCCGCCGCGAGCATCGAAGCGATGTCGAGCTTGTCGCGGAGCGTGAAGGAAACGCCCGCGGACTGCTCACCGTCACGCAATGTCGTGTCGAAGATCGTGATCCGTTCTCGTTCGTACACTGGTTGCTCCTTGGTGCCGAACGGCCAGGAGCGGTTGGGTGAGGAGGGCTTATCCCTAGAACACGAAACCCTCTCCGGCCGGTTCGGCGGGAGAGGGTTTTCGCTCCGGCATCATCGGCTTAGCGGCCGAGAGCCCCCTCTCCCGCCCCGGTAAGGAGCAGGCCAAGGAGGTTTCCAAGCAGCGTGCGCCGTTGACCCATGACCTCTTCTTTCTAGTCGATGGCGTGGGGTCCGTCAATGCCGAAGCGACACGTGTACGATCCTGCTGCGGGACCGCCTGCCCTCACGGAGGCCGTGACTTGGCCCCGGCGCCCGCCACAGGATTTCATTCCCTACCCTACGCCCACGGGGACAAGACGCTCCCCCCAGCGCTCTCGCACCGCCCGCGCGAGCTCAGGCGCGCGCCGCAGACCGGGGTCTTGGCGGACCGTCTCGAGGGCAGACTCCCGAGCTGCCGCGATGAGCCGCGCATCGCGCAACAGGTCCGCGACCCGCAAGTCCGGCAGTCGCCCGTGTTGCCGTGTGCCGAGAAACTCTCCTGGACCTCGAATGCGCAAATCTGCGTCAGCGATCGCAAACCCGTCGGTCGTTTCCACCATCGCGCGCAGCCGGGCTTCGCTCTCCTCGCTCACGCCACGCGCCATGAGGAGACAACATCCAGGCTTTGCGCCTCGGCCCACCCGCCCACGCAGCTGATGAAGTTGCGCCAACCCGAAGCGTTCCGCGTGCTCGACCACCATGAGTGTCGCATTCGGGACATCCACACCCACTTCAATCACGGTGGTGGACACGAGCACTTGGGTCTCGCCTCGCTCGAAGCGAGCCATGGCCTCCGCGCGTGCCACCGCATCCGTCCGTCCATGCACGAGGTCGATGCGCAGATCAGGGAAGGCAGCCTCGATTTTGCGTGCGGACTCCGTCGCGGCCCTGAGATCGCTCTTCTCGGACTCCTCTACGAGCGGATAGACCACATAGGTTTGCTCTCCGCGCCGGGCTGCGGCCCGGATGGCTTCGGAGATGCGTGTGCCCTCCCCCTCCCGGAGGATTTCCGTACGGATCGGCGCGCGACCGGGAGGGAGCTCGTCGAGGACGGAGAGGTCAAGATCACCGTAGAGGGTGAGCGCGAGCGTACGGGGGATCGGGGTCGCCGTCATCACCAGCACGTGCGGACTTTCGCCTGTTACACCGTGATGTGCGAGCGCGGCGCGCTGGAGCACACCGAACCGGTGTTGTTCGTCGACGATTGCAAGGCCAAGCCGCGCAAAGAGAAGGTCTTCCTGCAGCAACGCATGGGTACCGATGGCGAGGTCGACCTCCCCAGCCGCAAGGCCGCCACGCCGCGCGCTCGCTTCGGCGCGCGGGACCGAGGCCGTGAGCAGCGCCATGCGCAGAGCCAGTGCCCCCTGGCCCGGGCCCTGCAGCCGTTGGAGCGTGCGCTCGTGTTGCTCGGCCAAGAGCTCGGTCGGCGCCATGAGCGCCGTCTGGAATCCGCTCCGCGCAGCGGCGAGCGCCGCGAGAAGAGCCACCGCTGTCTTTCCGCTGCCGACGTCCCCCTGCAGAAGACGGTTCATGGGGTGCGGGCGGGCGAGGTCCGCGCGGATCTCCCGCCACGCCCTGCGCTGCGCGCCCGTGAGACGAAAAGGAAGCGCGGCGATCGCGGCCTCGAGCAGGGGAGCCTCACCGCTTGCCGCTCCGAACGGCAGCCCCGGTTCTGCGGCACGGGCCGCGTGGCGCAGGGCAAGACCCACCTCGAGCAGGTAGAGCTCTTCGAGGATGATTCGCTCGTGTGCTTTCGTACGACGCAGGGCAAGCGCCTCGACGTCGGCTTCGACACCCGGCATGTGGATCGCGCGCAGCGCCTGCGCGACCTCGGGCAGCTGGCGCTCTCGAACCATTCGCAAGGGGAGGTATCCCTCGGCAAGATCCGCGTACTCCTGCACCCCGAGCGACACGAGCCTGCGCAGCGCCCGCGGATGGAGACCCTCTGGTGCGGCGTAGTCGGGAACCACTCGCCGCTGGGCGGCAGCCGCCGGATCTCCAGAGGCGACGCCTTCCCCTTCATCGAGCACTTCGACCTCGGGGTGCACGAGTTGCTTCGAAAAGCGGTAACGCCTGACCTCGCCCGTGATCTGGAGCGTCGTACCCTTGCGGACCATCCCCCGAAGGGCTTCGCCGCCGTGAAACCACTTGAGGCTCACCGTTCCCGTTCCGTCGCCAACGACTGCCTGGAAGACCCGAGCGAGTCGCCCGCCTCGTCGGCGCGACGGGACGAAGTCGCACAGCAGGACGGTTGCGACGAAGGTTGCCCGCTGCCCCACCGGAAGTTCCGCTACAGATTGGAGCGAGCGACGGTCGTCGTAGCGCGCGGGAAGGTGCAAAAGCAGATCCGAAATCGTCCGCAATCCTCGACGGGCGAGCGCTTCGGCGCGTTTCGGGCCCACTCCCGCAAGCGCCGTAAGAGGGCGCGCGAGTGCATGGGTGACAAATTCGGGCGCTCGGAAAGGCGCGAGCAATGAGAGCGCCTTCGGCGCCTCAATGCGCAGTGCCTCCCGAGACAGATGCTCCGCGAAGAGATCCCGCACGGCCTCGAACACACGCCGCGCGTCTCGCGGAATCTGGAGCGCGAGCGCGCGCTCGGCCGCCCGCCGTACGGCGCTCTCAAGACCCTGCACACGGTCTGCGTGGGCAAAGTCGTCCTGAACCGCGAACGCGATCGGCTTGTAGACCGCCTCGACCGCCGCAGCGAAGGGACTCCTACTCACCGCCCTCTGTGGGGACCTCGCCTATGCGGAATGAATTTCTTGAAGCGAACGCACGCCGATCGACTCGAGGCGAAGCGCTTTGATTGCACCTGCCGCGGCCCGTGCTGCGGCGGCCGTCGTGAAATACGGAAGCCCGCGCTGTAGCGCCGCGCGCCGCATCTCGAAGCCGTCACGCACGGAATCTGGATCCGAGCCGACCGTGTTGACGACAAGATCGACATCACCCGCCAAAATGCGATCGAGCACATTGGGCGACCCGCGACCGATCTTTGGCACGCTTTCCACGCGCACGCCGAACCCCGCCAAGCTCTCGGCCGTGCCCGGAGTGGCCATCACCTCGAAACCGATGCGTGCGAGCTCAGCCACCGCTTCGGCGATGCGCAGCCTGTCCTCGCTGCGCACGGACACAAGAACACGACCGCGCGTGGGCAGGCTGTTTCCGGCCTCGATTTGCGACTTGGCATAGGCGCGGCCGAAATCCGAATCGATTCCCATCACCTCACCCGTGCTGCGCATCTCTGGCCCGAGCAGTACATCAACGCCCGGAAATTTCACAAAGGGGAAGACTGCCTCCTTTACGCAGAAGTGCTTCGGCCAGATCTCTTCGGTAAACCCGAGCTCGTCGAGGGTCTTACCAACCATCACCAGCGCCGCAAGCTTCGCAAGGGGTCGACCGATGGCCTTCGATACAAAGGGTACCGTACGCGATGCACGCGGATTGACTTCGAGCACGAAGACCTCACCGCCCTTCACCGCGTACTGAGCGTTCATGAGGCCTCGCACCCCGAGTTCGAGAGCCAAGCGACGGGTGGACTCTGCGATCTCCTCGATTACAGCCGGCGTGAGCGAGTACGGAGGAATCGAACAGGCGCTGTCTCCCGAGTGCACCCCGGCCTCCTCGATGTGCTCCATGATCCCGCCAATCACGACGCGCTTTCCGTCGCAGATCGCGTCCACGTCGACCTCGGTGGCATCGGAGAGGAAGCGATCGACGAGCACGGGGTGTTCCGGCGAAGCCTTCACGGCGAAACGCATGTAACTTCGAAGCGATTCGACGTCATACACGATCTGCATCGCGCGGCCGCCGAGGACGTAGGAGGGGCGGACGAGGACCGGATAGCCCAGGCGAGCGGCGACCGTCTCCGCTTCCGCAGGACTGCGCGCAATCCCCGCAGGAGGGCGCTTTAGCTTCAGCGTTTCCAGCACTTGGTCGAAGCGTTCGCGATCCTCTGCGCGGTCGATGGCATCCGGCGACGTGCCAATGATGGGAGCCCCTGCCTTCTCGAGCGCGACCGCGAGACGCAGGGGCGTTTGGCCACCAAACTGAACGATGACACCCTCGGGTCGCTCCCGATCCACAATTTCGAGTACGTCCTCGAGCGTCAGGGGTTCAAAGTAAAGGCGATCGCTCGTATCGTAATCCGTGGATACGGTCTCCGGATTGCAATTGACCATAATCGTCTCAAAGCCCGCTTCGCGCAGTGCGAAGACGGCATGGACGCAGCAGTAGTCGAATTCGATCCCCTGACCGATACGATTCGGTCCCCCGCCGAGAATCATGATCTTCCTGCGCTCGGTCGGCCGCGCCTCGCACTCGTCTTCGTAGGTCGAATAGAGATAGGGCGTGAAGGCTTCGAACTCCGCCCCACAGGTATCGACACGCTTGTACACCGGGCGGATGCCGAGTCGATGGCGCAACGCCCGCACCTCGTCCTCTCGGGTGCTCCAGAGCGCCGCGAGCCTCTTGTCCGAGAAGCCGGCTTGCTTCGCCCGGCGCAGCCATGCCTCGCGCTCTCCTGCTTCGGCGGCACGAAGCGTGCCTTCGAGCGCCATGATCTCTTGCAGATTGCCGAGGAACCAGGGGTCGATGGCTGATCGACGGTGGACTTCCTCCAGGGAAACCCCACGGCGGAAGATCTCTGCAATGGCCCAGAGCCGTCCCGGACGCGGGACGTCGATCTGTGCCCAGAGCGCCGGCAGCCCGCGCTCTCCCGCAGGAACCTCCGGCGGCTCGAGCCCCGCGTGGCCGATCTCGAGCGAGCGCAAAGCCTTCTGCAAGCTCTCCTTGAATGTGCGACCGATGGCCATCACTTCGCCCACGGATTTCATTTGTGTGGTGAGCCGATTGTCCGCACTGGGAAACTTCTCGAACGTAAAGCGCGGCACTTTTGTCACCACGTAGTCGATCGTAGGCTCGAAGCTCGCTGGTGTTTCGCGAGTGATGTCGTTGCGGATCTCGTCGAGCGTAAAACCCACCGCGAGCTTCGCCGCGATCTTTGCGATGGGAAAGCCCGTGGCCTTCGAAGCGAGCGCCGAACTCCTCGAGACCCGCGGGTTCATCTCGATCACGACGAGGGTTCCGTCCTTCGGATCCACTCCGAACTGGATGTTCGAGCCGCCCGTGTCGACGCCGATCTCGCGGATGATGGCGACCGCGGCGTCGCGCATCTCCTGGTACTCCTTGTCAGTGAGCGTCTGGGCCGGCGCCACGGTGATCGAGTCGCCGGTATGAACTCCCATGGGGTCGAAGTTCTCGATCGAACAGACGACCACGACGTTGTCCGCCGTGTCTCGCATCACCTCGAGCTCGTACTCCTTCCAGCCGAGTACGCTCTGCTCGATCAAGCACTGATGCTTCGGCGACTGCTGGAGTGCCCAAGCCGCCAGGGGCTCGTACTCCTCGGCCGTGTAGGCGATGCTGCCCCCCGTGCCACCGAGCGTGAAGCTCGGGCGGATGATCGCGGGCAGACCTGTGTCCTGCAGGATCTTGCGCGCCTCTTCGAGCGAGTGGGCGATGCCCGACACGGGCACGCGCAGGCCGAGGTGCTGCATGGCGGTGCGGAAGAGGTGTCGGTCCTCGGCTTTCAGAATGGCATCGAGCTTCGCGCCGATGAGCTCGACACCATACTTTGCGAGCACACCCTGCTCTGCCAGCTCGACCGCGAGGTTCAGGGCGGTCTGCCCTCCGATCGTGGGGAGCAGGACGTCCGGTCGCTCGCGCTCCAGAATGCGCGCGATGCTTTCCACGGTCATGGGCTCGATATACGTCCGGTCCGCGAGCTCCGGATCGGTCATGATGGTGGCCGGGTTCGAGTTCAGGAGAATGACGCGATAGCCCTCCTCACGCAGGGCCTTGCACGCTTGCGTACCGGAGTAGTCGAACTCGCACGCCTGACCGATCACGATCGGACCCGAACCAATGACGAGGATCGAGTGGATGTCAGTTCTCTTGGGCAACGGGGACGGCTCCTCGTAGGGCTAGCGTGCGGCCGCGATCGAGGCGCCGGTCACGCTCTCACCAGCGCGGTGTCGGACCACCATCTCGCGAAATCGGCGGAAGAAATACGCCGCGTCGTGCG
>DAIOWK010000061.1:0-14126 GCA_036758525.1 Myxococcota bacterium | reverse complement strand
TTCCCGTTGTGGAGAAGCCCATCGCCTAAGGCTTCGTGTTCGGGGGATTTTTGAGCGGCGAAGACAGCTTCGATCTCGCAGTGGTGGGCTCGGGTCCCGGAGGCTACGTCGCCGCCATCCGCGCGGCGCAGCTTGGCCAGAAAGTCGCGGTGATCGAAGACGACCGTCCGGGCGGCGTCTGCCTGAACTGGGGTTGTATCCCGTCCAAGGCGCTGCTCACCGGCGCGGAGCTCGTGGAAAACCTGCGCTCTCATGGCGACGTGTTCGGCATCAGCGCAAGCGGCATCACCCTCGACTACGACAAGCTCATCACGCACAGCCGGAAGACCGCAGATCGCCTCAGCAAGGGCGTCGAAAGCCTGTTTCGCAAGAACAAGATCACGCTGGTGCGCGGGCATGGTCGCCTCTCGGGCCCGACGCGCGTGGACGTATCGGGGCCGCAGCAGACTGTCGTCGAAGCCGCGCACGTCTTGCTTGCGACCGGCTCGCGGGAGTGGGTGCCGCCGGGCATCGCGGTCGATGGGCGGCACATCTTGACGTCGCGCGAGGCCCTCGAGTCACGGACGATTCCCGCACGGCTCGTGGTCATCGGCGCGGGAGCGGTCGGCGTTGAGTTCGCGTACGTCTATGCCATGTACGGCGCCCAAGTCATTGTTCTTGAGATGGCGGACCAGATGCTGCCCGGCGCCGATCCAGAGATGGCCGAGGTCCTTCAGCGCGAGTTTCGCAGGAAGAAAATTGAGGTCAGGCTCGGCACTCGGTTCGAGGAGGCCAAGCTTGCCAACGGCAGCGTGCGGCTCCGGGTGTCAAAGGGTGACACAAGCGAGGAGCTCGAAGCAGAGCAGGTGCTCGTTGCGATCGGGCGCCGACCGCTCTCGGGCGACGTGGGCCTCGATGCGGTGGGCCTCGAGAGCGATGCCAAGGGTTTCATCCCAGTGGATGCGAACCTCCGGACGGGGTCACCGACCATCTTAGCGATTGGAGACGTCGCGCAGCCTCCGCTGCTTGCGCACAAGGCAAGCGAGGAGGGTATCGCGGCCGTGGAGACGCTCTGCGGAGTAAAGCGGCCACCGCTCGACCACTGGAAGATCCCGGCCTGCATCTACGCCCAGCCGCAGGTGGCCTGGATCGGCCGCACGGAAGCGCAGGCTCGCGCCGAGTTCGGAGAAGACCTGCGGATCGGCAAGTTTCCGTTCACGGCGTCTGGGAAGGCGGTGGCGAGCGCGCACACGGCGGGCTTCGCGAAGATCATTGCCGAGCCTCGCTATGGAGAGATCGTGGGCGCCCACATCGTGGGTGCCGGCGCGACCGAACTGATCGCGGAAATGAGCCTCGCGATGACGCTCGAGGCCACCACGAGTGAGATCGCGAGCACGAGCCACGCGCATCCCACCCTTTCGGAGGCCATCCTTGAGGCGGCGCTTGCGGCGGAAGGGCGAGGGATCAACTTCTAGGGGGGCACAGCGCCCCGCGCGAAACGGAGAGGGTCGAGGGTTATGGCGATCGGAGTGGAGCTGCCCGCACTCGGGGAAAGCGTGGTGGAGGGCACCGTGGCGCGCTGGCTGGTGAAGGAGGGGGAGCGGGTGGAACGCGACCAGCCCCTTGTGGAGATCACCACGGACAAGGTGGATGCCGAAATCCCGGCCCCTGCGACAGGCGTGGTCGAAAAGATCCTGGTGGCTGAAGGCCAGACCGTGCCGGTGGGGACTGAGCTTGCGCGGATCGAGCCCGGGGCTGCCCTTTCGCTGGCAGGCGTAGCGGTGCCCGGGGGGCCAAGGCCGGCTCGGTCGCTGAGCCCGGAGCCCGAGCGCCTCCCTGCGCCTGCCGCGAGACCGCAGGCCCCGCCGAGCAGCGCGCCGCGCGCGACTCCGGTAGCGAAGCGGATGGCCGAGGAGGCCCGGGTGGATCTCACAGGCGTTGAAGGCACGGGTGCCGCCGGCCGCGTGACCAAGCGCGACGTCCAGCAGCGATCGGCCTCCGCTCCGGTGGCGCAAAGGCCCGCCCGACCTCAAGCTCCGGCGGCGCGGGAGGTCGGGGCGGGCCGGCCGGCCTTCCTCTCCTATCAGCTCCAGCCCGGCGACCGCGTGATTCCCATGACTCCCCTTCGCAAGCTCGTCGCTGAGCACATGGTGCTCAGCAAACGGGTTTCCCCGCACGTCGGTACGGTCGCCGAGATCGATCTTGCCGGCGTCGTCCGGGTGCGCAACGCGCACAAGCGCGAGTTCCAAGAGGCGCATGGCTTCGCTCTCACGTTCCTCCCGTTCGTGGTGCATGCCACAGTCCGGGCGCTGCGCGAGTTTCCGCGCCTCAATGCTTCGGTGCTTGAGGACGCGATCGTCGAAAAGAAGGACGTCCACGTCGGGATCGCCGTCGAGACCGACAAAGGCCTTGTGGTTCCCGTCGTGCGACACGCAGACCGGCTCTCGCTCGCCGGCCTCGCCGAGGCGATCGAGGACATCTCCGCCCGCGCGCGCACCAAGCGGCTTTCGGCCGATGAACTCAAGGGTGGCACTTTCACGGTGTCGAACCCCGGGAGGCACGGCAACCTGTACGGCTTTGCGATCATCAACCAGCCGCAGGTCGGAATCCTGCGCATGGGCGAGGTCGTGAAGCGCCCGATCGTCCGGGAGATTGATGGCGACGACGCCATCGTGATCCGCCCGATGATGCACCTGGCTCTCTCGTACGACCACCGGGCGGTGGACGGGGCGCCGGCCAACGGGTTCTTGCACCGCGTGCGCGAGCTGCTCGAGAGCGCGGAGTTCGACCTCTAACGACCGCGCCACGGGGAGCCGAGGAGAAGGACATGATTCCCGCGGCCGACCAGATCAAGCTCTACCGCCAGATGCTCCTCATCCGCCGCATGGAAGAGCGCGTCGCCGAGATGTACGGCGAGCAAAAGATTGGCGGTTTTACGCACCTTTACATCGGCCAGGAGGCCGTGGCGGTGGGCGGGATCAGCGCGCTCAACCACGACGATTATGTGATCGACACCTACCGCGACCACGGGCACTTCTTGGCCCGCGGCGGCGACCCCAAGGCCCTCATGGCGGAGCTTTTCGGGAAGGCGACGGGTTGCTGCAAAGGGAAGGGCGGCTCGATGCACCTGGCCGACGTGGAGCACTATTTCTACGGCGGTACCGGAATCGTCGGCGGCTCGATCCCGATCGCGGCGGGTCTCGGGCTCGCGTGTCACTACCGAAGCGATGACCGGGTGGTGATGGCTTTCTTTGGCGATGGCGCGACGAACCAGGGTGTTTGGCACGAGGGTCTGAACTTCGCGAAGCTCTGGAACCTGCCCGTCATCTTCATCTGCGAGAATAACTTCTACGGCATCGGGACGGACGTGCGTCTGTCGTCGGCTCTCACCGAGGTGCACAAGAAGGCTTCGGGCTACGGAATGCCCGGCTACAAAGTGAACGGAATGGACGTGCTTGAGGTGCGCAAGGTGTGCGACGAAGTCGTGCGCCTGGTGCGTGGAGGCGCTGGCCCGGCGCTGATCGAGGCCACCTGTTACCGCTACCAAGGCCACTCCATGACCGACCCCGGCCGCTACCGCGCCCGTGCCGAGGAGGAGCTCTGGCGCAAACGCGATCCGATCCCGCGACTCGCGAAGGCGCTCGTCGCCGACGGCATCACCACGGACGAAAGGCTCCGGGAGATTGACCGCGAAATCGAGCGCGCTGTGGAGGAGGCGGTGGCTTTCGCCGATGCGAGCCCCGCTCCGGCAGTCTCGGCACTCTACGAAGACGTGTTCGCCGAACGCTATCCGAGCGATCCCCATGCGTGAGATTCGCTACTACGAGGCGCTGAATGAGGCCCTCGCCGAAGAGATGCGGCGGGATGGTGACGTCTTCCTGATGGGTGAGGACATCGGTCTGTTTGGGGGGACCTTCCGTGTCACGGAGGGGTTGATGGCGGAGTTCGGGGGGCGCCGGGTGCGTGACACACCGATCGCCGAGGCGGGAATCATCGGCCTAGCGATCGGCGCCGCGATGGCAGGCTTGCGCCCCGTTCCCGAGCTCATGACGATGAACTTCGCGCTCGTCGCGATGGACCAGATCGTTAATCACGCGGCGAAGATGCGGTCGATGTTTGGAGGTCAGCTCAATCTACCGATCACGATCCGCGCGGCCGGTGGGGGTGGCACGCAGAAGGGCGCGCAGCACTCCCACTCCATCGAATCCTGGTTCGTGAACTCGCCGGGGATTCGTGTCGTCATTCCAGGGACCCCCGCAGACGCAAAGGGTCTGCTCAAGACTGCCATTCGCAATGACGACGTCGTTCTCTTCATCGAACACGAGATGCTCTATTCCGCCCGGGGGCCGGTCCCCGAGCAGGAGTTCCTGATCCCCTTTGGCGTTGCCGACCTAAAGCGCCGGGGTACGGATGTCACGATCATCGCGTGGTCGCGGATGGTGAGCGAGGCGCTGCGCGCCGCCGAAACGCTCGCAGAAGAGGGAATCGAGGCCGAAGTGCTCGACCCGAGGACGCTCGATCCCTTTGACTGGGACGCCGTCTACGCCTCGGTCGCCCGCACGGGTCGCTGCGTCGTGGCGGAGGAGGGCTGGCGGACGGTCGGTGTGGGCGCCGAGATCGCGGCGCGGGTGCAGGAGAACTTGTTCTACGAGCTTCAGGCCCCGGTTCAGCGTGTCGCGGCGGTGGATGTCCCGACACCCTATGCCAAGGGCCTCGAGCAGGCTGCGCTGCCGTCGTCATTGGACATCGTGCGGGCGGCGCTGAAAGTCACGACCTAACGCGAAGCCGGCCCCGGGGGCCCGCGGGAGAGCGACGATGCCTCGCGAGATCAAGATGCCGAAGCTTTCCGACACCATGGAGGAGGGCACGATCAACGTCTGGCGCAAGCGAGAGGGCGATCCCGTGAAAAAGGGAGACGTTCTGCTTGAGGTCGAGACGGACAAAGCAGACATGGAGTTCGAAGCGTACATGTCTGGCACCCTGGAGAAGATCCTCGTCCAGACCGGCGCCACGGTGCCGGTGGGGACGCCGATCGCGATCGTGCGCCTCGAGACGGATTCGGACCAGGAGATGACGGCCTTCCTCGCGGCCCGCGGGCAGGCTCCGCTCGGTGCGTCCGCGCCGCCGGCCAGCTCCCCCGTGACCCCGGTCGCAAGCCCGGCTGCGCCCGCGCGCGCAGCCGCGCCTCCAAGCACACCCGCGGAATCTCCACGGCGTCCGACCAAAGCCGTGCCCGCTCCGTTGCCCACACCCACGGAGTCTCCCCTCGCGCCGCCGGCGGTGCGCGGCGAGCCCGCGGGAGCGGTCTCGCATCTGCCGTTCTTTCTGCCAGACCCCGATCGCGTTCGTGCCACACCCCGTGCCCGGATCGTGGCCCATGAGAAGGGCGTCGATCTCTCGGAGATCGGCGGTTCCGGGCCCGAGGGTGCGGTGCTCGCGTCCGACGTCGAGCGCTACCTCGAGAGCCTCGAAAACCAGCAAGACACGCTCCTGGAGGGCGATGTCCACGCGACACCCGTCGCCGTCCGCATCGCCGAAGAACTCCGTGTCGACCTTGCGCGCGTCAAGGGGACCGGGCCGGGCGGCCGCGTCACCAAGCGCGACCTGCGCGCGCATCTTGAGCGGGAGGCGCGAGAGGGTCCCTCTCGCGAAACAGAGCTCTTCGGAGATGAGATCAAGCTCTCGCAAAAGCGGAAGTTCCTGATCCGCAATATGGTCGAGAGCAAGAAGACGGCTCCCCACTTCTATATCTCCATGGACGTGGACGCCGATCCGATGCGCTCCTTGCGTGAACGCTTGCGCGAAGAGGGCAGGCACGTCACCTATACGCACATGATTGTCAAGGCGGCGGCGGCTGCGCTCGAGCGCTTCCCGGATGTGAACGCAACCTTTCGCAATGACCGGCTGGTTCGGTTCAACCCCGTGAACATCGCGGTGGCGGTGGACGTGCAGGACGAGCTCGTCGCTCCGGTGGTGAAAAACTGCCAAGGTCGAGACCTTGAGGATCTCGCGCAGGCGATGGACACGCTCATTCGAAAGGCGAGAGAGAAGAAGCTCCAACCCGACGACTACTCCGACGGGACGTTTACGGTCTCCAACCTCGGTATGTTCGGCGTCGAGAACTTCTACGCCATCATTACGCCGCCGCAGAGTACGGTGCTTTCCGTCGGCGCCGTGCGCCAGGTCGCCTTCGTGGAGTCCGACGAGATCCGCGTGGGTCGCCGCATGACCTTCGGGCTCGCGGTCGATCACCGCGTTCTCGATGGTGTCAGGGCCGCCCAATTCCTGGCAGGTCTGAAGCGCATTCTCGAGCATCCTGACGAGCTTCTCGCGAGTAACGCGGCCCATGGCGCGTGAGCTCAGGATCGAGCAGCTCGGCCGCATCCCCTACGCCGAGGGACTCGAGCTCCAGGAAAAGCAAGTGGAGGCCGTTCGCCAAGGTGTCGCCGGAGATACGCTGTTTCTGCTCGAGCACCCCCCCGTCATCACCCTCGGTCGCCGCGCCGACCCAGGCCACGTTCTCCTCGCCACAGCAGAGTTGCGCGCGCGGGGCGTCGAGCTGCACACGGTCACGCGCGGTGGCGACGTGACCTATCATGGCCCGGGCCAGCTGGTGGGATACCTCGTGTGTGACCTGGCTGCGCGGGCTGCGACCGACGTGCACGGGTTCCTGCGCGCTCTCGAAGGGGGTCTCATCGACGCGCTCGCTGCCCTCGGCCTCCCAGCGGCCGCGCGCCCGGGCTATACGGGGGTCTTCATGGCGGAAGCCGGCCCGCGGCCCCGCAAGATTGCCTCGATTGGCGTCGGCCTTCGGGGATGGGTCACCTACCATGGCTTCGCCTTGAATGTGACGACTCGCCTCTCCGATTTCGCGGCGATCGTGCCGTGTGGCCTTTCGCAGGTGGTGATGACGTCGGTTGCCCGGGAGCTCGGCTCCGCGGCTCCCCCTGCGGCGGAACTCGACGCCGCCGCGCGGGAGGCCGTGGCAGGGGCATTCTCGGCGAGGTTTGGATGAGCGAAGCGCACGCGCCGCCTGCCCGGCCGGCATGGCTCAAGGTCCGTCTGCGGATGACTCCGCAGTTCGAAGCCGTGGCGCGCACCGTGCACGATCAGAATCTCCACACGGTTTGCCTCTCTGCCGCGTGTCCGAACCTTGGCGAGTGCTGGGCCCGGGGAACGGCGACCTTCATGATCGGGGGCAATCACTGCACGCGGCGCTGTGGGTTTTGCGACGTCACGACCGCGCGGCCAGCGCCCCTGGATCCGCTCGAGCCTGAGCGCGTGGCGAAGGCGGTGGCGGCGCTTGGGCTTGGATTCGCAGTGATTACCGCCGTCGCACGGGACGATCTCCCCGATGGGGGCGCGGCCCATATGGCCGCAACCATCCGGGCCCTGCGGCGCGGGAGCCCGGGAACCGGCGTCGAGGTCCTGATCCCCGACTACAAAGGCCGGGAGGAAGACCTCCGCACGGTGCTCGAGGCGGGTCCAGATGTGATCAATCACAACCTTGAAACTGTCGAGCGTCTCCAGCGTCGCGTGCGTCCCGCTGCGCGCTACGAGCGCTCCCTCGGTTTGCTGAAGCACGCGGCGGAGCTTAGGCCGGAGATCGTGACCAAGAGCGGTCTCATGCTCGGCCTGGGTGAGCGCGACGCGGAAGTGGAGGCCGTGCTCGGCGACCTGCGTCGCGCGGGTGTCGCGCTCCTCACGATCGGCCAATACCTAAGACCCTCGCCAAGCCACCTGCCGGTGGAACGCTTCGTTCCCCCCGCGGAGTTCGAGGGCTGGGCAGAGCGCGCCCGCGCGCTTGGCTTTCGGGACGTCGCCTCGGGCCCCCTGGTTCGCAGCTCCTATCACGCCGAAAGACTCGCCGGTCGTCTGGCCTAGCCCAAACCCATCTCCTATAGTGCGCGCCGATGCCCGGGCGAGTCATCACTGTGAACCGTAGGGCGCATACCGGTTGGATAGAGCGCCTCTATGTACCTGCGATCGTGAAGGGTCTCTGGGTCACGAGCCGTCACTTCTTCCGAAACCTGCGAGGGTTCGCTACGGGAAAGAGCACGGCCTTCGTGGTGCAGTATCCCGAAGAGCGCGTCGACTATCCCGACGCCTTCCGTGGCATGCCGGTCCTCGTGCAGCTCGAGAACGGTGAGCCGAAGTGCGTGGCCTGCGGTCTTTGCGAGTTCGCGTGCCCGACCGACTGCATTACGATTGTCCCTGGCGAGCTCAGCGACTCGGGCATCGAGCGCTTCCCCGAAGCTTTCGACATCGATATGTCGCGCTGCATGTTCTGCGGACTCTGTGAAGAGGCCTGCCCTGAGGAGGCGATCGTCATGAGCCGGGAGGTCGAGGTCGCGACCTACGATCGAGACTCGATGATGTTTCACAAAAAAGAGCTGCTTGTGCCCGAAGCTCTGCTCAAGCGTCGGCTTGAGTTCATCCGGCGCGACTACGACCGCGAGCACGGGGTGCCCGCGCGCCGCGGCGGCGAGACGTCGAGCTGATGGAGGATCACGGGAGCGAGATCCTGCGCCGGGTGCTCGGGGCGCTCCCCGATGCCATCGTCGACACCCACGCGCGGCTCGGCGAGGCGACGCTCCTCGTCCGGAGCGAACAGCTGATTGGCGTGATGCGGTTTCTGCGCGACACCGCGGGGCTTGAGTTCGACATGCTCTCGGACCTCACCTGCGTCGACTATCTAGGTGAGACCCCGCGCTTCGAGATGGTCTATCACCTGTATTCCCTGGCGCACAACCACCGGGTGCGCGTCAAGTCACGCGTGTCCGAAGAGGATCCGCGAATCGATAGCTGCATTCCCGTCTGGCCCGGCGCGAATTGGCTGGAGCGCGAAGTGTGGGACCTTTACGGGGTTCGCTTCAACGGCCATCCCGATCTGCGGAGGCTTCTGCTCTACGAGGAGTTCGAGGGTCATCCCCTTCGCAAGGACTATCCCAAAGAGAAGCGCCAACCGCTCATCGGACCGAGGAACTAGCCGTGGAAGAGTCGCCGCATCTCTTGACCGAGCGCCGGCGCGATACTCCGGCGGACGATCAGAGCCGAGACCTGCATAGCGAACACCAGATCCTCAACATGGGGCCGTCCCATCCCGCAAGCCATGGGACCGTGAAGTTCGTGATCGAGCTCGACGGGGAGACCATCGTCGATATCGACATCCAGGTGGGCTACCTGCATCGCGCCTTCGAGAAGGAATGCGAGAGCGGTACGTGGTATCAAGCCATCCCCTACACCGATCGCCTCAACTACAACTCTGCGATCCTGGCCAACCTCGGCTACTGCATGGCCGTGGAGAAGCTGCTTGGAATCGAGACTCTCGAGCGCTGTCAGTGGCTGCGGGTTTTGGCCGGAGAGCTCGCGCGCATTGCAGACCATTTGACGCGCTGTGGGGCGGCCTGCCTCGAGCTCGCGGCGATGACGCCCTTCCTCTTCGGCATCGAATCGCGGGAGCTCACCTGGGACCTGCTGGAGATGCTGTGCGGCGCCCGGGTGACCTCAAACTTCATCCGCATCGGCGGTGTGAAGCACGATATGCCACCGGAGTTCCCAAACCTCTGCCGCGGGAGCATCGCAAAGATCCGAGGTCTCTTGCGGGATTTCGACGACGTCGTCACCGGAAATCGGATCTTCGTCGATCGCCTGCGCGAGACCGGACGGATTTCGAAGGAGGATTGCATCCGCTACGGCGTCACCGGTCCTCTGCTCCGAGCCTGCGGTGTTCCGCTCGATCTGCGCAAGCAGGAGCCCTATCTGGTCTACGAGCAGATCGACTTCGACGTGCCGATCGGAACCGTGGGAGACAACTACGATCGCTATCTCGTCTGCGTGGAGGAGATGCACCAAAGCCTAAGGATCGTCGAACAGTGCCTCGACCATCTCGAGAAAATGGGACCAGGTCCCGTGAATGTGGATGATCCCCGGGTGCGCTGGCCTGCCAAGGGGCGTGTCTTCAACCACATGGAGGAGCTGATCCAGCAGTTCAAGAGTGTCACGGAAGGCCCGCGTGTTCCCGCAGGCGAGAGCTACTTCGCAATCGAGTCTGCGAACGGTGAGCTTGGCTTCTACCTGGTATCGGATGGCTCCGCCGTCCCCCACAAGGTTCGGTGCCGGCCCCCCTCGCTCATCAACCTGCAACCCATGCCGCTCATGATCCGCGGAGCCCTCCTCGCCGATCTGATTCCGACCTTCGACTTCATCAACATGATCGGCGGCGAGTGCGACCGATGACCGCGGCACCTGCGCACGCGACCCGGGCCATGGTCTGGAAGCTCTTCGGTGCGCCCACCGACCAGATCGGGAGTGTGAACGAGCCGCGCACGCATGAAGAGTATGGGATGCGCTGGAATGAAAAGTGGATCTATCGCGCGGAGAACAGCCAGGAAATCGAGCGCGTGGTTCTCTGGCAGCGCTACGACTTCCAGGGTGCCTTCCGCGTAAAGCCTGACGGGAGTGCCGAGCCGGAACCCCTCCCGAAGGGGTGAGCGCCGGGCCGCCGCCCCTGCGCCCGTTCGGTCTCCGCCTTCACCACGACGGCCACTGGACCCACGAGGGCCATCCGATTACGCACTCCCGACTGCGCGTAGCCTTCGATCGTGGTGTCCGCTTCCTTCCCGAAGAGCGCAAGTATGTCGTACAGCTCGGGCGCTTCCGGGGGGAGATCGAGGTCGAGGAAGCCGGTTTCTTCGTACGGGACCTCGACCGAGAAACAGGCGAGATTGCCCTCTCCGACGGGACGCGGGAAGCGCTCGATCTCAGAAGCCTTCGCCTCTCCATGCGCGACGATGCTCTCCTGTGTACGGTGAAGCGCGACCTCTTGCCCGAAGGTCTTCCCGCGCGCTTCACCCACAGCGCGCAGAGCGAACTGCTTACGGGCATCGAGGACACGCCCGGGGGGCCCGCCCTACGCATCGCCGGAAACCTTCGGCTGCTTCACGATCTCTAGCGCACGCGAAATCCCGCGAGGTCGACGCCGAAACGTGGCAAGATAGGCATTCTCATGGGAGCGTGGCGACGCGATCGCGCCGTCGTCTAAGAGGAGGAGCCCAACGTGTCAATGCTCAGCGAATTCAAGGAGTTCGCAGTCAAGGGAAACGTTGTCGATATGGCGGTCGGCATCATCATCGGCGGTGCCTTTGGCGGCATCGTGAACTCGCTTGTGAACGACGTCATCATGCCCCCGATTGGTCTCCTGCTCGGAAAGGTCGACTTTGCAAATCTCTTCGTCGACCTCTCGGAGAAGGGATTCACCACGCTCTCCGAGGCGAGGAAGGCGGGTGCGCCCGTCATGGCCTACGGCCAGTTCCTGAACACGGTGATCAACTTCGCGATTCTCGCCTTCGTGATCTTCCTGCTGATTCAAGGCATTAACCGGCTGAAGCGCCAAGCCGCCGAGGCGCCGCCGCCTGCGCCCGCAGCGCCGCCCGCGCAAGAGGTGCTGCTGCGTGAGATTCGCGATCTTCTCGCGCGCGGACGCTAGCGTCCAAGCGGGGTCTGATGGTCGACGCGAGCAAGCCGGAAGCGCGAGAAACAAGCCTCACGCGTATCGTCGACTTTATCCGCGAAGTCTCTGACGAATGGTCCGAAGATGGCGTCTTGGCACACGGCGCGGCGCTCGCCTTCTACACCTTCTTCTCCCTGGCACCGCTTCTCGTGCTCGCGATCGCCGTGGCGGGCTTCGCCTTTGGACGCTCCGCCGCGCAAGGGGAGATCGTCGCGAAGATCCAAGACTCCGTTGGATCGGAGGCCGCGCACGCGGTCCAGAACATGCTCACCCAGGCGAGCCGCCCCGCCTCGGGAATCACGGCAACGGTGGTGAGCCTGCTTACGATGTTCTTCGGCGCTTCGGGCGTCTTTGGTCAGCTCCAGTCTTCCCTCAATACGATTTGGGGGGTAAAGCCCGAGAAGCACGGCGCTGTACGAAGCGCACTCCAGCGCCGCGCCACCTCGTTTGGCATGGTCCTCGCGATCGGCCTTTTTCTGCTCATGACCCTCGTCGTCTCGGCTGTCGTTGCTGCGCTGCAAGAGAAGCTCCAGGAATACGTACCCATTTTGGCGAGCATCCTCCCCAGCATGAATCTCTTGGTCTCATTCGTGACCATGACTGCGCTCTTCGCACTGATCTACAAGGTCCTTCCCGCAATCCACCTTGCCTGGCGCGATGTGTGGATCGGCTCGGGAGTGACCGCCGTGCTCTTCCTGCTTGGACAGAGTGTGATCACGCTCTACCTGGCCCACGCGAGGACGCTCTCGATCTACGGAGCCGCGGGCTCGCTGATCCTCATCCTTTCGTGGATCTACTACTCTGCGCAGGTCGTGCTGATCGGGGCCGAGTTTACGGAGGTCTACTCCAGGCACTTCGGCTCCCGTCGGGCGGAAGGCCGACGCAAAGACAGGCTCCAAGCGGCAGCAGTCGAAGGCTAGGGTGCGGGCGCCTCGGCTTTCACTGGACGCGGTGCAGCACCGAGACCCAGGGCGACGGAAGGCTGCCCCTTTCCCACGTCTCCCGCAGACGCGTCGACGATGACGCGATCTGCGCCGATCGCACTCCCTTCCACAAGCAGGGATTGCACTCGTGCGGCGCGCTGATCCGCGAGCTTTTGGAGGTCGGCCGGCAGCACGACTTCCGCGGCAACCTTCGCCTCGAACCAAGCCTTATCCTCGTCGGGGAGCGCCGTGTCCTTGCCTGCGGCTCGGTCGGTCAAGTAGGCGAGGGCGGCCTTGGTCTCTCCGCGTTCGGTGGTAAGGGCGCGAAGCCGCGCGCCGATACTGTCACCTCCCTCAAGTCGCGCACGCAGGGCCTGCTCCCGGAGCCATCGATCGTCCTCCGGGCCCGTGTCCCCTCGAAGGTGAAGGTGGAGGCCCGGCGAGCGGGCCATGAGCGCCGCGATCTGATCGACGCGATCCGCCTCGCCCGGGGCGAACTCAGTGCGGCCGGGCAGGAAGGCGAGTGCCTTTGGCGTCAGGTCCTCGACCTTGCCACCGATCCCGGCGACTGCCGAGATGAGCTTGAGCGGCGAGGCAATGGCATTGATCAGCGCGTGAGCAAGCGCTTCGCCGACAATGCTGCCAAGGCCGACGCTCGTGCCGCTCGCATCGTGGGAGAGGGGCACGTCGAGAACGATGTCGCCCTCTACGTCGGTGAGGAGGGCAAGGGCGAGCTCAAGGGGTACTCCAAAATGCTGCAAGAAGAGCGTGTCCCCTTGCTCGCCCGCCACGTCGAGCTTGTGGATCACGATATGGGTATTCAAGTCATATTTCGGGCCTGCGAACTTGATCTTCGACTCGAGGGCTGCTGCGCCGCCGCCCAGGCTGTAGCCCGTTCCTGAGGCATAGGGATTAAACGCTGCGAGAGGTAGTCCCTCGAGCTTTGCCGCAAGGTCCGAGCCCCGGGGATCGAGGGTTCCCGTGACAAGAAGAGATCCGCCTTCGGTCGTGCGGGCCGAGAGCTTCACCTGCTTGGCAGCTGGCCCAGGCCAGCGCACAGCCGTCGCCGAAAAATCCAGCGGAAAGATCTCTCCGCGATAGAAGGGCTTCGTCGTGCGGTCCGTCACCTCGATGCGGGCTCGTGCGACCTCCATCCGCTTGATCTCGGCCACGACCGGACCTCCCGTGTCGTCTTTGGTCGGGGTAGCCGCCGGGGGCGGAGGAGGACTGGGCTGTGTTCCCTCCTGCGTCGGGGCGGCTGGCGAAGGTCCGGTTTGCGGGAGGAGAAGGCCGGTCGCCGTCTTCGTCAGGCGGATCGCGGGCTCGGTCAGCTGAAAGCGGTCGAGGGAGATGGCAACCGGGCCGGGTTTCGCGGCGCCGGATTGAGCGAGGATCCCAGGAACGAAGAGCTCGTGGACTTCGAGAGCGAGCTCCTTCCAGGCGAGGCGGAAGTCCTTCGGATCGGTGCCAGTGACTTCGAGAGCCGTAATGCCAAGTTTTCCGGACGCGCGCACGCCGCCCTCGCTCGGAGTCTTTGGGCTCGCGGGCGGACCGGCCGCCAGCTGAAGCTCCGCGCGGGCGGCCCCACCGCGCAGAAGGCGCCCGATCGCAGGAGCGAACGGCTCGACAAGAGGGCCGAGTTCAAGGTCCGCGATTCGAACGGCTCCGTCGAAGCCCGGCGGGGCCACCGAGAAACCTCCGTCGACCGCCAA
>DAIOWK010000060.1:0-14135 GCA_036758525.1 Myxococcota bacterium | reverse complement strand
GACCGACCACGCACCAGAGCAAAAGCCGCCGCCGACCAAAGCGGTCCACGAGCTGGGTCAGGGCGAGGGTCCCCACGGCGGAAAGAGACATCCAACCGAATGCCCGTGCGATGCCGGCGTCGTCGAGACCGAAAGTGATGGTCTGAAACGGCGCGGCTGCGCCGTTCACGGTCTGGACGTAGCCCACCACGCCCAGCACAAGGGCGAGGGTGAGGGCAAGCCGTTGCGGCCGTGCCTCGCTCAAGTGCAAAGCAGATCGCGGCAGAAGGCGCGGACCGCGCCGTTCAAGATTTCCGCCGCCTCCCACTGCAGAAAGTGTCCCGCATCGCGCACCAAAAAAGGCCCGACTCGATCCGGGAACACCGCCGTGGCCATGCGATCAAAGTCGGGATAGATCACATGGTCCGAAGGGCCAAAAAGAATCAGCGTGGGCGTCGGATTCTCGGCCAGAAGCGCCGGCTCGCTGCGCCGCTCGGGCTGGAAGGTCGCTTCGTAGCCCCCGAAACTCGCCCGCAGCTTCCCGCCGTCCGCGAAAGGCTCGGTCATGAAATCGACGGCGGCCGCAGAAAAGGCACCGGCGTGCGCCCAGTAGCGCGAGGTGTAGAAACTCGCGATGTAGCGCCGACGCCGTTCGGGACTGTCGAGCTCGGCCGCAAGCCCGTCGGCATCGGTGCCCTGGCGCAGAAAATAGTCGATCGACTCGCGCGGCGGCCTCGTTCGCAGGCCGTGCATCTTTTCCTTGAGATAGGGGAGGGGTGAGTTGAACAGCACGAGGCGCTCGACGAAACCTGGAAAGCGGAGCGAGAGGTCTTGGATCACAGGGCCACCAAGGTCTCCGCCCACGGCAATCACCCGTGAGTGGCCGAGGTGGTCATGCACGAGGGCGCGGAGGTCACGGCTGTGGGCCGCCACATCGTAGAAGCCGTCGGCAGTGAGTTCGGAATCCCCGAAGCCCCGCAAATCCGGCGCAATCACCTCAAAGGCAGCCTTCGAGAGCGGCCCGATGTTCCGCCAAAAGATTCGCTTGGTCTCCGGCCAGCCGTGGACGAGCAGGAGCGGCAAGCCACCCGCGCCCTCGTGCACGAAGGCTTGCTCGAAGCCGCGCGGTCGTGCACGTTTGATCGTGAAGCGGTCCGGACGCAGGTCGTCCTCTTGCGTCACCCTGGGCCCCTGACAGGCGCTCCCGCGCCCAGGGCTGCTCGTCCTTCGCTCTCGACGATCTGGTCTTCGCGGGTGGCGCGCTCGAGCGTGAGCGGCTCCCGCCGAAAGAACGCTGCGGCGCGCACCGGGCAGTCGGTCATCACACAGCCCGCGCACTCCCTCGGGCGGCAGGGATCGAAATGCACGATCACATCTCCGGCTCGCCCCGCCGCCGCCAAAAGCTGGTCGGTGACCTCATCGTCGATATGGTGGAGTCGCTCCGCGTCGTAGTAGCGCGGCACCGTGAGGTGCAGGTCGACGTGTTGAAAAGCGCCGGAGCGCCACGAACGCAGACTATGCACGTCGATCATCCAAGGCGGTCGCTTTTCCTCGAGCGCCTGCGCCATGTCGCGGAGGAGCGCGTCGTCGGCTTCGTCCATGAGACCGCCGATCGCCGCCCGCAACAACGACCAGCCTGTTCGCAGGATGTTGAGCGCGACGGCGATCGCAATCAGCGGGTCCAGAAGGGTCCAGCCTGTGAGCGACACCGCAAGTAGACCCACCACGATGCCGACGCTCGTGACGGCGTCGGTCAACACGTGGTGCCCATCGGCCTGGAGCGCGAGGGAGTGGGTGCGCTGCCCGATCCGTAGCAGGTAAACCCCGAGTGCAGCGTTCATGGCGGTGAGTCCGGTGAACAGGAGCAGGCCGAGGTCGATGCGGCGAAGATTCGGCCCGAACCAGAGCGAGCGCCCTGCCTCGATCAGGATCAGTGTTGCCGCCACGGCGATCAGCGTGCCCTCGACGCCCGCGGAAAAAAATTCGACCTTTCCGTGTCCGTAGGGATGGCTGCGGTCCGCCGGGCGCGCCGCAACCGTGAGGCTGTACAGCAGGAGCGCGGCCGCGACGACATTCACGATGGATTCAAGCGCGTCGGAGAGAACCGCGGCCGAGCCCGTCAGCAGGTACGCAGCCAGCTTGCCCACAAAAATCGCGCTGCCGACCACGAGCGAGACGCGCCCCGCCCGTCTGCGCGCGCGGATCTCGTCTTTGCTCAAAGCGACAGTGGTGCCCGAGGGGCTCACCCGACCGAGTCTACAGCGCTGTGCACCGACGCTACCATTCCCGGGTGTCAGGCTTTCGGACCCTTCCTCCGGCGCTCGTCACCCCGGTCCCGGGCCCGCGCTCGCGCGCCCTCGCCATGCGTCTCGCCGCCGTGGAATCGCGCAATGTCACCTGCCAGGAACCCCTCCCGCCCATCTTCTGGGAGCGCGCCCTCGCGTCGAACGTGTGGGACGCCGATGGCAACCGATTCGTCGATCTCGGCGCGGGATTCGGCGTAGCCGGCGTGGGGCATGCGCATCCCCGGGTGGTGGAGGCGATCGCTCACCAGCTCGCGAGACTTCCCCATGCCATGGGCGACGTGCACCCGGCGGTGACAAAGGTCAAGCTCCTCGAAGCGCTCGCCACCCGCTTTCCCGGCGGCGTTTCTGCACGCAGCGTGCTTGGCTCCTCGGGTTCGGACGCCGTGGAGATTGCGCTCAAGACCGCGCTGCTGGCGACGGGGCGCCCGGGGATCGTGGCGTTCGAGGGCGCCTACCACGGCCTCACCTTCGGGGCCCTCGAAGTCACCTCGCGTGCCTTTTTTCGGCGACCCTTTGCATCCGGCCTCACCGGCCGCGGGAGCTTCGCGCGGTTCGGCGACGCAGACGACGCGGTGCGCGCCGCGCGCGAGGCCAAGGTGCCGGTCGGGGCCGTGATTGTCGAGCCGATCCAGGGCCGGGGCGGCGAGCGCGTCCCCCCGGTCGGCTTCCTGTCCCGCCTGCGCGCCGTCTGTGACCGCGAGGGCTGGTTGCTCATCGCCGACGAGGTCTACACGGGATTCGGTCGAACCGGCAGGCTTTTCGCGTGCGACCACGAGGCTGTCGTCCCCGACCTCTTGTGTGTGGGGAAGGCCTTGGCGTCGGGGATGCCGGTCGCGGCCTGCATCGGTCGCGCGAGCCTGATGGACGCCTGGCCTCCCTCGCGGGGGGAGGCATTGCACACGCAGACTTTCCTCGGGCATCCCCCGGGTGCCGCCGCCGCGCTCGCGACGCTCGCAGTCCTCGAAGAGGAAAAGCTGGTCGAGCGGGCGGCGGAGCTTGGAGAGTACGCGCTCGGTCGCTTGCGCGCCGCGGCCGGGGCGGGCGTGCGCGACGTGCGAGGCCGTGGCCTTCTGCTGGGCATCGAGTGTGATTCGCCCGAGCGGGCCGCCCGCGCCTGCACGCGGGCGCTGGAGCGGGGGGTCATCGTGCTGTCCTCAGGGGACGACGGCCGAGTCTTATCGATTACACCCCCGCTCTCGATCGAGCGGGACGTGCTCGATGGAGCACTCGCGATCCTGATGGAGTGCCTTCAGTGAGCGACTCTGCACGAGCCCAGCTCGACGCGAAGGTACTCAGCTGGATGCGCGAGCCGGCAGCTCTTGAGTGGGCGCAACAAGAAGAGCGCTTTGACCTGCTCGCCCGGGAGCTGTTCGCTTTTCAGTTCGAGCACTGTGCGCCGTACGGCCGCTTTTGTAAGCGTCGCGGCCGGACGCCGGCCACGGTGCGCAACTGGCGCGACGTACCAGCCGTGCCGAGCGGCGCATTCAAAGAGCTTGCCCTGCGCTCGTTCGCGGCCGAAGAAACGGTGCACGTGTTCCGGACCAGCGGGACTTCGCTAGCGCGGCGGGGCGAACTTCATCTCGATACGCTGACGCTCTACGAGGCTTCCGTGCTGCCAAGCTTCGTGGTGCATATGCTGCCTGAACTCCTTCGCGGCAGCTTCTCCGGCCCACCCCTCGCCGCCTCCCCACCCCGCCTGCGCGTACTCGCCCCCGCGCCGCTCGAGGCGCCGGATTCCTCCCTCTCCCATATGTTTGGCGTGCTCCTGCGTGAGCTCGCATCCCGGAACGCGATCGGTCCAAGCGGCTTTGACGTCGCCGGGGGGGAATTGCGCTTCGAGGGCTGGCTCAGGGCGCTCGACGATGCGATGGCGCACGACGCACCCCTCGTGCTTTGCGGCACTGCCTTCGCATTCGTGCATGCGCTCGACGAACTGGCGCACCGGGGGACGTGCCTTTCGCTGCCAGCCGGCTCGCGGGTCATGGAGACAGGCGGCTTCAAGGGCCGTGCCCGTGAGCTCTCACGCGGAGCGCTCTACGCGCTGATCGAAGAGCGTCTCTCGATCCCGCCGGCGCGAATCGTGAATCAGTACGGAATGACCGAACTCGCGAGCCAGTTTCATGACTCCGTCCTTCGCTTCCCCGGCGCACCCCGCCGCAAGCTCGCTCCGCCCTGGGCGCGCGTGCGTCTTGTCGATCCGGCGACGGGGGACCCGGTTTTGCCCGGGGAGGTCGGCGTCATCGTGATCCACGACCTCGGCAACACCGGTAGCGTATGTGCGGTCGAGACTGCGGACCTCGGGCGCGCTGTGGGCGACGGCTTTGAGGTCCTTGGGCGTGAGCCCGGCGCCGAAGCCCGCGGCTGCTCACTCGCTGCGGACGAAATGCTGACCGGCCTGGGGCCGGCTTGAGCGCGTCAAGCGCCGGCGAAGTCGCCGCTGCACTCGCGCGGGTTCGTCGTGTCGGCCAGGCGCTGCGCGCTCGACCCCGAGGCGAGACCCTGGATTCCCTTGCGCAGGTGCTCGATCGCTGGCGCGATCCCACCTCGAAAGCCCGGGAGTCCCTCGATGTCGCGCTACCGCAGGCAACGGGATTCTCCCGGGAGGTGGTGCGGGCCGGCCTCGCACACGCCCTTCAGGGCTGGACCGGCAACGCGCTCCGCGCGGTGGTTCAGCGTGAGCTCGGAAACGGGGGAGGTCGCGATCGCCAGTGCACGCTCGCGGCGGGCTTTGAGACCACCTCTGTCCTCTTGGCGGGCGCCCTACCGACACCCACCCTCCTCGCCATCGTTGCGCCGCTCGCCGTGGGCTCACCCGTACTCGTCCGGACTCCGTCCGGTGACCCCGTTACGGCGCGCGTTGTGGCGTCATCGATTGCCGAGGTGGATGCGACCCTTGGAGCATGTGTGGAAGTGGTGCGATTTGGGGCGGGTGAGCTTGATGCACTGGACATCTTCCTCTCGGCGGAGTGCGTTGTGGCGAGTGGCTCGGACGCCACCATCAGCGCCATCGCGGCACGTATCCGCGCAGCCAGGCGCTTCGTCGCCTATGGACACCGAGTGTCGATCGCAGTGCTCGGCCCGGGAGCTCTCACGTCCTCCGCCCTGCCCGAAACCTGCCAGCGCCTCGCCCTCGACTTGGCGCTTTGGGACCAGCTCGGTTGCCTCTCACCCATCGCGCTCTACGTCGTCGCCGCAAATCCTTCTGCAATCGATCATTTGGCTACCGGTCTGGCCGCGGCTCTGGCACGGGCGGAACTCCAGATCCCGCGGGGAAGAGTCGCAATCGCGGCCGCCGCGGCCTTTGCACATGCCCGTGCCGAGGCGGAAGTTCGGGCTGCGGCCGGCCGCAGGGTTGCCGTTTATGGCAGCCCGAAGGACCCATGGTGTGTGGTGCGCGAGGACACCGACGAGTTGCGGGAGGCACCGCTCTATCGCTTCGTGCGGATCCATCCGGTGGCCGACCTCGCAGGGCTTTCCGCAGCTCTCGGAACCCTCACCCCCCACCTGGCTGCGGTTGCGATCGACGGCTTCGGAGCCGACTCTCCGAGCGTCGCTCAACAGGTCGCCGGTCTCGGCGCCTCGCGCGTTTGTGCACCTGGTCGGATGCAGGCCCCGCCTCTCGGCTGGCACCACGACGGACAGGGGATTTTGACTCCCCTGTGTCGCTTTAGCGACCTCGAGGTGGACTAACCCGTTTTGGTCTCTTTTCTTTCAGATTTACCGAACTTCTACACCCCGCTCGGTCCAAACTGTTCCAGCATGAGGCACGTCGCAAGGGGAACCCATGAAAATCCATCTCGTGACACCGAAGAACCCCCCGTCCTTCTGGACCTACGACCACATTCTCCCGGCGCTCGGCAAACGCTGCATCTTCCCAAATCTCTCAATGCCTACGCTGGCGGGCCTTACGCCACGAACGCACGACGTCACGCTGTGCGATGAGAACGTCGAAGAGATCGACTTCGACGTGGACGTCGATGTGGTCGGCGTGACGGGATACATCGTGCACCGGCAACGCATGTACGAGATCATCGACGCGTTCCGACGGCGGGGGCGCTTCGTCGTGGTGGGAGGACCTTTCGCGTCGCTCTGTCCGGAGGAGTTGCGTGGGCGCTGCGATGTCCTCTTCATCGATGAAGCGGAAGAGACGTGGCCGCGGTTCCTCGAGGACCTCGAGGCAGGTACCTGGAAGAGTGAGTACCGCCCCGCGGAGAAACCTGATCTCACGAGCTCTCCGACACCGCGCTTCGATCTCCTCAAGGTCGATCGCTATCACGCGCTCACCCTTCAGTTTGCCCGGGGCTGCCCCTTCAACTGCGAGTTCTGCGACATCATCGTCGTCTACGGCCGGCGACCGCGCGCGAAAACACCGGCCCAGCTGATGCTGGAAATCGAAGAGTGTCACCGACTCGGAGCCAAACAGGTCTTCATCGTCGACGACAACTTCATCGGAAATAAGAAGCTCGCGAAGGAACTTCTGCGCGAGATCGCCGAGTGGGGCGCCGAGCGCGGCTATCCAATCGACTTCAACACCGAGGTGAGCCTTAATGTGGCGCAGGACAAGGAGCTTCTCGAGCTCATGCGCGCAGCGCACTTCACCACGATCTTTATCGGTATCGAGAGCCCCCGAAAGGAGTCGCTGCGCGAGACTCACAAGACCCAGAATGTGCGCGGCGATCTGGTGGAGAACGTGCGGACGATCCATTCCTACGGAATCCAGGTTCAGGCCGGAATGATCGTGGGTTTCGACCACGATGACGCGACGATCTTCGAGGAGCAGCTGCGCTTCATTCAGGAGGCGCGCATCCCAGTGTCGATGACGGGGATGCTGCAGGCGATGCCCAAGACTCCCCTCCACGATCGGATGGCCCAAGAGGGGCGCCTCGTCGCGGAGAGCACCGGCGATCAGTTCGTGTTCTCCAACATCTTTCCGAAGAGCATGAGCCGCCTCGAGCTCTACCGGGGCTACCGCACGCTGATTGCCCAGCTCTACGACTTCGGAAACTACCGGCGCCGCACGCTCGACTTCCTACTCCACAAGGGCGACCAGGTGGCGCAGGGGATCCGCATCAAGTCCGGAGAGCTCCGCCTTCTCGGACGCATCCTGGGTGAGACCGTCCTGCGCGCCAACCCGCGGCGCGCTTGGTTTACGCTCTCATTGCTCGGGGCCACGCTTGTGCGCCGACCGTCCGTCTTTAAGGACGCGGTTTCCTTCGCGATCGTGCACAAGGCCTTCCACGAGTACATGGAGGCCTTGGACCGGCACCTGGCCTCCGCGATTGCCGACCTCGAGGGGGTCCCGAAGCCCGAGGAGTTGCTCCCGGCCTAGCAACCGCAGGGACACCAGGAGTGCGGGAGCTTGGAACGGAGGGCCGGCCCCGCGTTGGGCTGCTTCCGCGTAGGCCCTTGACCGCCTGTATCCCCTGGGGGGAAATGACCTCTCCGGAAGTCGTACTAACGGGGTCCGATATTTACAGGACCCGATTGGTCCCCTATCGTTGATCTCACGCCGTGAACCACCGCCGGCGCAACACGAGACCTGCCCATGATTCGCATGAGCAAACTCACCGATTACGGCATTGTGCTCCTGGCAGAGCTGGGCTCCCGGCACGACGCCGCCCCGCACAACGCCCGCGAGCTCTCCGAGCGGACCCACTTGCCC
Source organism: Myxococcota bacterium (assembly GCA_036758525.1). Taxonomy (GTDB): domain Bacteria; phylum Myxococcota_A; class UBA9160; order UBA9160; family UBA9160; genus UBA9160. Next base: position 6,188 of record DAIOWK010000060.1, on the reverse strand, counting down.
CGGCCCGTCGTGAGCAAACTGCTTAAAGCACTCGCCAAGGAGGGTGTCCTCGTCTCGCATCGTGGGGCGAAGGGGGGCTACAGCCTCTCCCGACGGCCTGAGGAGATTTCGGTGGCAGAGGTGATCCGTGTTCTCGAGGGTCCGATCGCCCTCACGGAGTGCGGTACGCATCCGGGTCTCTGTGCCCAGGAGCAGCTGTGCCAGGTGCGGACGCCATGGCAACGCATCAATGAGATCATCCGCGACGCGCTGAGCCACGTGACACTGGCGGAGCTCATCACCCCGACTCCGGGGAGCCGCGGGGGCCCGCCAGGCGATTCCTTCCTCGCGTTGGATCGCGTGGCTCGGGCTTCGAACTAGCACGCAGCAAGTAGGGGGGAGACGAAATGGCAGGTTCTGCGGAGACCCTCGAGCACCTCGCGAACCGCGAGTACGAGTGGGGGTTCGTCACCGACATCGAGGCCGATCAGGCGCCCCCTGGGCTGAACGAGGACATCATTCGTCTGATTTCCACGAAGAAGAACGAGCCGGCTTGGCTGCTCGAGTGGCGTCTTCGTGCCTACCGGCGCTGGCTCGAGATGCCCGAGCCCGACTGGTCGACCGTCCAGCACCTGCCAATCGACTATCAGAACATCGTCTACTACTCCGCACCGAAGCAGGGCAAGCAGCCGAAGAGCCTGGATGAGGTTGACCCGGAGCTTTTGCGCACCTACGAAAAGCTCGGCATCCCCTTGCTGGAGCAGAAGCGGCTCGCGGGCGTCGCAGTCGATGCGGTGTTCGACAGCGTGTCCGTCGCCACCACCTTCAAGCACGAGCTCGAAAAGCATGGCATCCTCTTCTCCTCGTTCTCGGAGGCGGTCCAGAAGCATCCCGATCTGGTGCGCCGCTACCTGGGCTCGGTCGTACCCTACTCCGACAACAAGCACGCATGTCTCAACTCCGCTGTCTTTACGGACGGCTCGTTCGTCTACGTGCCGAAGGGCGTGCGCTGCCCCATGGAGCTCTCAACCTATTTTCGAATCAACGCCGAGAACACGGGTCAGTTCGAGCGTACGCTGATCATTGCAGACGAGCAGAGCTACGTGTCGTATCTCGAAGGCTGCACGGCACCCAAGCGCGATGAGAACCAACTCCACGCGGCGGTGGTCGAGCTCGTCGCCCTCGACGACGCCGAGATCAAGTACTCGACGGTCCAGAACTGGTACCCCGGGGACGCCGAGGGGCGCGGCGGCATCTACAATTTCGTGACCAAGCGCGGGAAGTGCCTGGGCAAACGCTCGAAAATCTCCTGGACTCAGGTCGAGACCGGCTCGGCCATCACCTGGAAGTACCCGAGCTGCATTCTTCAGGGCGACGACTCGATCGGCGAGTTCTATTCCGTGGCGCTCACTGCAAACCGTCAGCAAGCGGACACCGGGACCAAGATGATCCATCTCGGCAAGCGCACCCGGAGCACAATCGTTTCCAAGGGAATCTCGGCGGGTCGCGGTGTCAACGCCTACCGTGGACTTGTGAAGATCGGCCCCCGCGCCGACGGCGCGCGCAACTACTCCCAGTGCGACTCCCTTCTGCTCGGCGATAAGTGTGCCGCGCATACCTTTCCCTATCTGGAGGTCAAGAACCCGACCGCCACCGTCGAGCATGAGGCCACGACTTCAAGGATCGGTGAGGACCAGCTCTTCTTTTGCCAGCAGCGGGGCATCTCGCCGGAGGACGCGGTTTCGATGATCGTGAACGGTTTCTGCAAGCAGGTGCTTCGGAAGCTTCCGATGGAGTTCGCCGTGGAGGCGCAGAAGCTGCTTGGCCTGTCGTTGGAGGGCAGTGTCGGATGAGCCCGCCCCTACTCGAAATCGAGGACTTGCACGCCTCGTCCGGCGGCGAGGAGATCCTGCATGGCATCGACCTCGTCGTGCGCGCCGGCGAGGTCCATGCTGTGATGGGCCCGAACGGGAGCGGCAAGAGCACGCTCGCGGGTGTGCTCGCGGGCAAGCCTTCCGTGGAAGTGACGCGGGGCAAGGTCTCCTACCTGGGCCGGAACCTGCTCGAGTTGGCTCCGGAAGAGCGCGCGCGGGAGGGGATCTTCCTGGCATTCCAATATCCCGTGGAGATTCCTGGCGTCTCCAATATGTATTTCCTCAAGGCCGCCCTGAACGCCGGACGCAAGCACCGGGGGCAAGAAGAGCTCGACGCGATCGACTTCCTAGCCCTCGTCCGAGAGAAGATGAAGCTCATGCAGATTGACGACAAAATGATGAACCGCTCGATTAACGAGGGATTCTCCGGTGGCGAGAAGAAGCGGAACGAGGTGCTGCAAATGACCGTGCTCGAGCCACGGCTCGCCATCCTGGACGAGACGGATTCTGGTCTGGATATCGACGCGCTCCGCATCGTCTCGGATGGCGTGAATGCGCTGCGCTCGCCGGCGCGCGCGATGATCGTCATTACGCACTACCAGCGCCTGCTCGACTACATCGTGCCTGACTTCGTCCATGTGCTTGCGGGCGGCCGGATCCTCAAGTCTGGCGGGAAGGAGCTCGCACTGGAGCTTGAGGAGAAGGGCTACGCGTGGATCGAGGGAGGTGCAGGACGCTGAAATGGCATTCTTGGATCCGCGGCAACACTACGGCGACCGCTTCGAGCGGTTCGAGCGCACCGGGGGCGCGAACGATCCCGTCTGGCTGAAGGCCCTTCGCAAGGACGCCTTCGCACGCTTCGCGGCCCTCGGTTTCCCGACCACCAAGCAGGAGGAGTGGCGCTACACGAGCGTCTTGCCGATCGCGGAGCGCGCATTTGAGCTCGCGTCCGACGGGACCGCCGGACTCTCCCGCGACGACGTCGAGCACTGCTCCTTCCCTGTCTATGCCTGCAGTCTTTTCGTGTTCGTGAACGGGCGCTTCGCCCCGCGCCTTTCGGCTCCGCGCGCGCTTTCGGGAAGCCCTTCTGTCGAGAGCCTCGCCAGCGTGCTCGAGTGCGCACCCGAACGCGTGGAACAGGACCTTGCGCGCCTCGCGCCCTTCGACGACTCCTCCTTCGTGGCGCTCAACACCGCCTTCCTGCACGACGGTGCTGTCGTACGGGTGCCCGACGGACTCACGGTCGAGGCACCGATTCATGTGGTGTACCTCTCGCTCCCCGGCGCGGACCCGCTCGTCTCGTATCCCCGCACGCTGATCCGCGTCGGGCGCGGAAGTCGCGTCACGGTGATCGAGGACTACGTGTCGTTCGGCGCTGGCGTGTGCTTCACAAACGCGGTGTCCGAGGTCCGGCTTGAGCCCAATGCCCAGCTCGACCTCGTGCGGCTTCAGCGCGAGGGAGAGCTGGCCTTCCACGTGTCCACGGTCCACGTCGAGCAGGAGCGCGATACCCGATTCACCGGCCATGGCCTCTCGCTTGGCGGCGCTCTGGTGCGCAACGACATCGCGGTCCGTCTCGCCGGCGAAGGCACGGAATGCACGCTCGACGGCCTCTACATCGCGAGCAGACAGGAGCTCGTGGACAACCACACCCTGATTGACCATGCGCGTCCACACGGCACGAGCCGCGAGCTCTACAAAGGCATTTTGAGTGGAGGCGCGCGAGGTGTCTTCCACGGACGGATCGTGGTGCGCGAAGGGGCAGGAAAGACAGACGCACGCCAGACCAACAAGAACCTACTGCTCTCTCGCGACGCTGAAGTCGACAGCAAGCCGCAGCTTGAGATCGCAGCGGATGATGTGAAATGCAGTCACGGCTCGACGATTGGCCAGCTCGACGAGGCTTCGCTGTTCTATCTGCAGGCACGCGGCATCGACGCACCCTCCGCCCGACGGCTTTTGATGCGCGCCTTTGCATCGGAGGTGACGTCGCGAATCCGCCAAGAGCCGCTGCGAGACGAGGTCGAAGAGATCCTGCTCGAGCGCCTCGCGCGCGAGGAGGCAAGGGTCCTGTGAAGGACAAGCTCGATGTAAAGCGCCTACGCGAAGATTTCCCGATTCTGCACCAGACATTGCAGCACGGTCGTCCCCTGGTCTATCTCGACAACGCTGCCACCACACAGAAGCCGCGCGCGGTGATCAACGCGCTTGTCCGCTATTACGAGCGCGACAACGCAAACATCCACCGCGGGGTGCATGAACTCTCGCAGCGCTCGACCGCAGCCTTCGAAGACGCCCGTACAAAAGTGCAGGGCTTCCTCGGCGCAGCGCACCCGAGCGAGATCGTCTTCACCCGCGGGACGACGGAGGCCATCAATCTCGTCGCCCAGAGCTTTGGCCGGGCGAATGTCGACTCTGGGGACGAGGTGCTGATTTCTGCCATGGAGCACCACTCGAACATCGTTCCTTGGCAGATGTTGTGCGAGGAGAAGGGCGCACGCCTGCGCGTGGTGCCGATCGACGACCGCGGCGATCTCGTTCTGGATGAACTCTCTCGCCTGCTCGGTCCCCGCACCAAGCTCCTGGCCATAGCCCACGTCTCGAATGCACTCGGCACGGTGAACCCGGTGCGGGAGATCATCGAGCTGGCGCACGAGCGGGGGGTCGCCGTGCTGGTCGATGGCGCACAAGCTGTCGCCCATACGCGGGTGGACGTTCGCGATCTCGGCTGCGACTTCTATTGTTTTTCCGGTCACAAGCTTTACGGACCGACGGGAATCGGCGCGCTCTACGGGCGAAGCGAGCTGCTCGAAGCCATGGCGCCGTGGCAAGGTGGGGGGGACATGATTGCCTCCGTGACATTCGAGAAGACCACCTACAACGTGCTCCCCCACAAGTTCGAGGCGGGGACGCCTCACATTGCGGGCGCGATCGGCCTCGGTGTCGCGATCGAATATGTGCAGTCGGTGGGTCTCGATGCGATCGCTGCCTATGAGTCGGAGCTCCTGGCCTACGCCACCCGCGCCCTTGCGGGGGTGCCTCGTGTGCGACTCATCGGCACGGCGCGACAGAAGGCGAGCGTGCTCTCGTTCGTGATGCAGGGCGTGCACCCTCACGACGTGGGAACGATCCTGGATCTAGAAGGCATCGCCATCCGGACGGGCCATCACTGTGCACAGCCGGTGATGGATCGCTTCGACGTTCCCGCGACGGCACGTGCTTCCCTCGCGTTCTACAACACGCGGGACGAGATCGACGCTCTGGTGGCGGGGCTTGGCAGGGTGGCGGAGGTCTTTGCCTAGATGTCAGACATCCGGGAGCTCTATCAATCCGTGATCCTGGACCACAACAAGCGGCCACGGAATTTCCGCAAGGTCGACGGCGCAAACCGGCGCGCCGAAGGCTACAACCCGCTGTGCGGCGACAAGGTGGCCGTCCAGCTGCGAATTGAAGACGGCGTGGTGCGCGATGTGGGGTTTGAAGGCTCGGGCTGCGCGATCTCGACTGCGTCCGCATCGATGATGACGGAGAGCGTGAAGGGCCGGTCGCTCGCCGACGCGGAACAGCTCTTCCAGCGATTTCACGACCTCCTGACCGGTGAGACGCACGCAGAACCCTCCGTCGACGAGCAAGCGGCCCTGGGCAAGCTCACGGTATTCTCGGGGGTCCGCGAGTATCCTGCGCGTGTGAAATGCGCGACACTGGTCTGGCATGCCCTTCACTCTGCTCTCGAAGGACGGGCCGATCCCGTCTCAACGGAGTAGCGCCGTAGCCGACACGAGAGGAAGACCCATGGAGACCGCGACCGAGCCTATCACCTCTCCCGAATCGCTCCGGGATCGCGTGATCGAAGTGCTCCGTTCATGCTATGACCCCGAGATCCCTATTAACATCTATGAGCTTGGGCTGATCTACGAGGTGAACGTGAGCCCGACAAACGCGGTCGAGATCCGCATGACGCTCACCTCCCCCATGTGCCCCGTCGCGGGCAGCCTTCCCCCGGAAGTCGAAGAGAAGGTGAGCGCGCTGGCTGGTGTGGCCGGGGCCAAAGTGGAGGTCGTCTGGGATCCACCCTGGAATCCGAGCATGATGACCGAGGCCGCGCGCCTCGAGCTGAATCTCTCCTAACGCCAGAGTCGGCTTGCTCCCTATAGGTTTTGCGGCCTTCCTCGCCTTCGGAGTCGTTCTCGTCCTGGTGGGCGCGAACCAGGCCGATCTCGCGAAGGCCCTCGGCATGGACCTCTCCCGCTCCGGGCTCCTCGGCGCGGCCGTCGCACTGGGTGCAGGCACAGGCGTCACCACGGCGGGACCGCTGGCCGATCGCTTCCCACACAG